>JAFDCW010000563.1:0-4370 GCA_019312705.1 Deltaproteobacteria bacterium | reverse complement strand
CTCGCAGCGGCCACCACGGCGGCGATGTCGTCGAAGACCAACGCAAAGTCCCGGCTCTTCACGGCGCCAATATTGACGACCATATCGATCTCGTCCGCTCCATCCCGGACCGCCTGCTTCGTTTCGAAGGCCTTGGCGGTCGGGGCCATCGCCCCGAGGGGGAACCCGACGACCGCGACTGTCATTACGCCGCTACCGCCGAGCATCTTCTTCACGAAGCTGACGTTCACCGAGTTCACGCAGACGCTCGCGAAGCGGTACGTGCGCGCCTCTTCACAAACCTGGGCGAGATCGTCCCGGGACACGTCGGGCTTGAGCAAGGT
The DNA here is from genome assembly GCA_019312705.1 of Deltaproteobacteria bacterium. The sequence goes on along the minus strand of JAFDCW010000563.1, from coordinate 4,047 downwards.
GTGGTCGATCATGGACGCGAGGTCCTCGCGAACGGCCCCGATCCCGGGAGATGCACCCACGCGAGCGGCCCCTGCGTCCCGAATCCACATCATTGGGCCGGCGGACGGCACATAGACTGTCCCCGTTGCAGTCCTCGGCGGGGGCGTCACAGGGGGTATTTCTCAGCTCATCGAAGAGCTTGAGCTCCACCCGCCGCGCCACTGCCTCTACGATGCGGTCCAGATCACGTCCCATAGGGGCCGAGACCCTACCCCCAACGACCCAATTCGTCCACGGTCCGAGGGGTCTTGTCCCACTCTTCCTTTGCCATCTCCTCCCCCTCGCTGTAGGAACACGCGACAATTCCCATGGACGTCACCTGCGAGCGCTGCGGAACCGAATACGAGTTCGATGAAACCCTGGTCTCGGACCGGGGCACGACGGTCAAGTGCACCCAGTGCGGGCACCTCTTCAAGGTGTTCCGGCCGGGCGGCGACGACGGGCCCCGGGCCTGGAGCGTGCGGACCAAGGACGGCAAGGTCCAGCATCTGAGTTCACTGCGCGACCTGCAGCGCCTAATAACCCAGGGCAAGCTCACCAAGACGGACTAGATCTCCCGCTCCGGAGAAAGCTGGAAGCTCCTGGGGGACATCGCCGAGTTGATGACCTTCTTTGCCGCGGCCGAGGCGACCGACAGCAGCGCGCCCCCCCGCAAGGACCGAACCCTGCCCTTCACCTCGCAGCGCGGGGGCGCCCCCTTCAAGCGTTCCCCGTCGGCACCCCCCATGCCGGCGGGCCGGCCCTCCCGGATCGGCCAGACTGCGAACAACGTCCCCGAAGCGCCGTCCCGGGGATCGAGTTCGGGCCCGCTCCCGGCTCCCCCGTCCGCACCCCCGCCGCGCCAACCCCAACCGCCGAGCCCCACCATCCCGGACCACCGACCAAAGGTCGGCACGGTCCTCGGCCTCGGCGACGAGCCAACGCTGCCCGCAACGGCGACGCCGCTCGCCTCCGAGACGTCGCCCAAGCAGCCACACAAGCGGACCCTCTTCGGCATGGGCATGAAGGACGCTGCCAAGAAGGCCCAGGCGTCCGCCCCGGCACCGGTCCTCGATGCAGCCGGCGCGACCGTCCCGGACTCCGGGGCAGCGGAGCGGGCGAAAGACTCGGCCAGCTTCGACGAGCAGCCCACCGAGATCGAGCAGCGCCCCGCCGGAACTCGCACCGGGGACCGGTCAGTCGGGCGCCTCGAAGGCCTCGGCGGCCCGGATCAACCCGAGATGCCGAGCGCCCAGACCGGGAGCGTCCTGCCGACGACGCGCGCGATGCCGAAGGTGGCGGCGCCGGATCCCGAACCCGCCCCCCGGAGCAAGAGCACTACCCGCGACGGATACAGCGACCCGGGGAAGACGGCCGACGACCGCCGACGCTCACAGAAAGCCTCGACCCCAGCCCCTCAGAAACGCGGCATGTACGTGGACGAGGACGCCGAGCTCGCCGCCCGACGCGACGAGAGCCAGCCGGGAAAGAAGAAGCGCACGGGCCTCTGGGTCTCGCTCGTGATCCTCCTCGCCACGGCCGGTGGGGTCGCCCTGGCCTGGGACAAGATCGGGCCGATGCTCGGCTTCGTCGAGACCATCGATCCCGCCGCCGAGTTCGTCACCCGGGGAGAGGCGGCCCTCGCCCTCGACCATCAGGCCGCCTACCAAGACGCCATCGAGGAGTTCACCGAGGCCAACGGTGTCTCCGAACGAGACGTCGCGGCGCTGACCGGGCTCTGTCGGGCCCACGGCGCCCTCGCCCAGGAGCTGGCGTTTCGTGCATCGGACCTCGCGGCGCGCGGCGCAGCAGACACCGAGAACACGGCCCTGGCTGGCGAGGCCGCGACCCTCCGCAGAGACCAAACCAGCCACGCAGACGAGGCGCGGCGCTTCGGCGAAGATGCGGTGCGCATCGATCCCAACGACATCAGCGCCGTCGTCGCTCTCGCGGACGCGCTCCGGCTCACCGGCGACCTCGGCGGCGCCCAGAGCCACCTCGACCGGGCTCGGACCCTCGAATCCCAGGAGCCTGAAGAGGGCGCCGAGCTCCCGTACGTCAGCGCGCTCTTCACCCTGCCCACCCCCGATGCACCCCCGGGGCGGGCCCTCGAAGCGAGTCGAAGCGCGGCGACCGCCGCCCCAGCGCTGCACCGGGCTCGGCTCCTCTACGCCCGAGCGCTGCTCGCGACGGGGGACGTAGCCGGCGCACGGGGCGAAGTAGATGCGGTCCTCGGCGCCGTGTCCGGCCACCCCCGGGCTCAACACCTTCGCGACGCGATGGACCAAGGCATTCCGCCGGCCGCCCCCGTCGTCGCGGCCCTCGATGGCGGGGCGGAGGCCGATACCGGCCCTGCACCCAGCGCCGCCGGGGCCACCCCCGTGGCTCCCGTCGCCAACGCCGGAGTTCGACCGGGCGAGGGCTCGGCCCCGCCTCGCGGTCGTGATTACGGCTGGTACGTAGAGCACGGCGACGAGCTCGCCGAACGCGGTGACGTCGGCCGCGCCAGGGCCATGTACGAAGCGGCCCTCGCCCAGCGGCCGGGAGGGTCCGAGGCCGAGACGGGTCTGGGCTACGTCATGCTCGAGACCGGCAACGCCAACGCGGCGGTCGGGCGTTTTCAGGCGGCCGCCCGCCGCGGCTACGCCGCGGCCTTCATCGGCCTCGGGGATGCCTACCGCCGTCTGCATCAAGACGACAACGCCCTCGCCGCGTATCGCGACTACCTCAGCAGGTTGCCAAACGGTCCCGCGGCGTACACCGCCCGCCGACAGATCGAACAGCTCTCGGCCAACCAGGCCCCTGATCCGACACCGGACCCCGGACCGACACCGGACCCCGGACCGACACCGGACCCCGGACCGACGCCAGACCCGGCGCCGACGCCCCCGACCGAGCCCGCGCCGAACCCGGAGCCAGCACCAAGCCCGGACCCGGCACCGACGCCGGCGCCGGCGACGGCGCCCACGGAACTGCCGGCCCCCGCCGGAGCGACAGCCGCCGACCTCCCCGCGCAAGAGTCGCCGGCTGTGGAGTCCGAATGATGAGCCGTTGCACCGCCGCGTCGCCCTTCGCCTTCTTCGTCCTCTTGACCCTCGGAGCGGTCGCCTGCGGCGGAGACGACGACGCTCCCGGCGCCAGCGAGGGTGACGGGACCCCGGAGGTCCGAGAGCTGGTCATCGAAGGACCACCGATCGAGGGCGGCAACCCCACCGGCTTCGGCCCGCAACCACCCACGGTCGGCGATGTCATCCGACGCTTGAACGCCGTCGCCGAGGACGAGGACGCCAAGGGTCTCTTCCTACGCATCGGGCCGGTCGCTGGAGCCTGGGGCCGGACCCTCGACCTGGCCCAAGCGATCGAACGCGTCAAAGAAGCGGGCAAGCCGGTGCACTGTCATTTCACCGTCGCGGACAACCTTTCCTACGCGCTCATGGCGCGGGTCTGCGACCGCATCAGCATGACGCCGGCCGGCGACCTCGACCTCGTCGGTCTCGCTGCCCACCTCTTCTACTTGCGCTCGCTCCTGGGCAACCTCGGCCTCGAGGCCGATCTCCTCCAGGTTGGGCGCTTCAAGGGCGCGGCCGAGCCCTTCACCAACGATGGGCCCTCGGAAGAGACTCGAGCCCAGATGGGCCAGCTCCTCGATGACCTCGTCGCCTTCATCAGCCGATCCGTCGCCGAGGGCCGCGACCTGTCCCCCGCTCGCGTCGAGGAGCTCATCGACCAAGGCCCCTACGACGCCTGGAGCGCCTACCAGCTGGGCCTCGTCGACGATGTCGGCTTCGACGACGAAGCAATGGAGCATGCCCGGCGGGCCGCCGACGCGACGCGGGTACGGCGCGTCGAACTCGCCCCCACACCGGAACAGATGGGCCTCGCCGAACTCCTCGGTGCGCTAGGCGGCGAGACGGCTCATCCGCTACCGGAGGGCGACCGACTGGCCCTCGTCTACCTCACCTCTTCGATCACCAGCGGCGAAGAGAGCGGCGGCGACGGCGAGGGCGGGCGCGCGGGGCCCTTCATCC
>JAFDCW010000562.1 GCA_019312705.1 Deltaproteobacteria bacterium | reverse complement strand
AGGGAGAGGCCTGGGCGAGCTCCACGGACTTCGTCCGCTCCGCCAAGCACGGCCACAGCCGAGTAGCCCGTTCGAGTTCCCGTTCCCGTTCGAGTTCCCGTTCCCGTTCCCGTTCTCGTTCCCGGGTCTGAACCGGGTACATAGGTGACAGAACAGACCGGGGACATGGGTGACACTCTGAGCGCTTCGCTCAAACTCGCCGGCGATGCGCGTGGTGCGGCCGTTGACCGCCGAGGCTCTCGGTTACCTAGGGACCGATGAGCCTCCGGCGGCGAGGGCGACCGTCTCCACTGCCGAGCCGTCAGGCCGTGAGGGGGCCCTACTTGCGAATCGTCTCGAGCACCAAGGTCGGCCGTTTCGTCCGGCGGCTCGTCGTCTCGTAGGCATTGAGGATGCGTTTCGCCGCCACTCGCGCTTGTTTCGAATCGCGTGCGTGCACGGTCGCCACCGGGGCGCCCTTTTCGAGTCGGTCACCGACCTTGGCATGAAGCACCGCCCCGACGGCCGGGTCGACCTCCTGGTCGGCCCGAGATCGCCCGGCGCCGAGGTTCATGCAGGCGAGGCCGACTTCGAGGCCGTCGATGGCCTTCACGTAACCGTCCGCCTCAGCCCTGACCATCGTACGTTTCGGAGCCTGGGGCAGCCGGTCCAGTTCGCGCACGACCCGCGGGTCTCCGCCCTGGTCTTTGATGATGCGCTCCATGACGTCGGCCGCGGAGCCGTCGGTGATGGCCTGAGCCATCTGGGCGCGTGCCTGCGCTTCGGTCCGGCCGATGCCGGCCATGCGCAGCATTTCGGCGCCGAGGGCCATGGTGACCTCGACCAAGTCCGGCGGCCCACCCCCGGCCAGAACCTCGAAGGCCTCGGCGGTCTCGAGGCCGTTGCCAACGGCGCAGCCGAGGGGCTGGTCCATCGACGTCAGGATGGCGGTGACGCGCTTCTTCGAGAGCGTGCCGACGCGAACGATGGAGCGCGCCAGAGCCCTGGCGTCCTTGCGGGTCTTCATGAAGGCGCCGCGGCCAACCTTCACGTCGAGGACCAGTCCGTCGATGCCCTCGGCGAGCTTCTTCGAAAGAATGGACGCGGTGATGAGGGGGATGGATTCCACGGTCCCGGTGACATCGCGGAGGGCGTAGAGGCGCTTGTCCGCCGGGGCAATGTCCTTCGTCTGGCCGATCAGGGCGCAGCCGTTTTTCCCGACCAGGCGCACGAAGCGCTTGGTGGTCATGTCGACGCTGAAGCCCGGGATCGCTTCGAGCTTGTCGAGGGTCCCGCCGGTGTGGCCGAGGCCCCGGCCGCTCACCATGGGCACCTTCACCCCGCAGGCCGCGACGAGGGGAGCGAGACAGATCGATACCTTGTCCCCGACGCCGCCGGTGGAGTGCTTGTCGACCTTCTTGCCCGGAATGGACGACGTGTCGACGACGGTGCCGCTGTCGCGCATCGCGAGGGTCAGGGCCGCCGTTTCGGCCGGCGTCATGCCCTGGAAGTAGATGGCCATCGCCAGCGCGCTGAGCTGGTAGTCGGGGATCGACCCGTCGGTATATCCGGCGATGATCCGCCTGATCTCGTCGGTGCTGAGCGCCCCACCGTCGCGCTTGGCCGCGATGAGCCGCGGCATCGGCCGCACGGTCGGGGCCTTCTTCGCTTTCCGCTTCGCCGCCATTAGCGCTTTCTCCTCGTCCTGCTGGACTTGCCGCCCTTGCCGCCCCCGCCGCTGACGCTGCCCTTCGGCTTGCCACGCCCCCGCCGCTCTTTCTTCTTCTCGCGCTTGTCGTCCCGGGCGTCGCGTCGCTTCTTGCGCCCGTCGTCGTCCCCCCGGCGCGCCGCGGGGCTCTTCGGGGCGCCCTTCCGGGCGCCCTCATCTCGCTCGCTCTTCCGGCCGCGGCCCCGGTCTCCGCGGTCCTCTGCCGCTCCCCGGTCCTCTGCCGCTCCCCGGTCCCGGCCCTGCCCGCGGCGCCCTGGGAGCGCCTTGCGGCTGGCGACCTCGTCAACTCCCCTGGTGATGTCTCCGATGGGCACCGCGGTGATCTCGCGACGTTCGAGGCTCACGTTTTCGAGGCGTAGGCGGATCTTGTCGCCGAGCTCGAAGCGCGTGCCGGTCCGCTCGCCGATCATGCGGATGCCGAGGTCGTCGACCTCGAAGTGGTCCGCGAGGCGCTCGAGGGGCGTCAACGCATCGACGAAGGGCTCATCGAAGCTCGAGTAGAAGCCGTGCCCCGACATGCCCGTGATCGTCGCGTCGAACTCCTCGCCGATGCGATCCTGCATCAGGACGCAGCGGTAGAGGTCGAGCACGTCGCGTTCGAGCTTGGTCGCGCGTCGCTCGAGGCGACTCGCCTCGATGGAGGCCCGCTTGAAGTCGCGGCGGAGGTCGTCCCCGAAGTACTCCTCGTTGCGGATCACCACCTTCATGGCGCGGTGAACGCAGAGGTCGGGATAGCGCCGAATCGGAGACGTGAAGTGGCAGTAGTACTTCGCCGCGAGGGCGAAGTGCCCGATGCACTTCGTATCGTAGGCGGCCTGCTGCATCGCTCGGAGCAGCAGATAGTGAATGGTCCGGGCGTTCGGCTTGCCCTCGATACGCCGGACAAACTTCGCCAGCTGCTTCGGCACGACGGCGTCGTCCGGGGACAGGACCTCGCCGAGGGCGTGGGCGACCTCGGTGACCTTGAGCAGCTTCTTTTCGTCCGGGATGCCGTGCACCCGGTAGACCGCCGGCATGCCGCGGCGCTCGAGGTCTTCGGCGACGGTCTCGTTCGCCAGGAGCATCATCTCCTCGACGAGGTTGTAGGCCTGACGAATGCCCGGGTCGCCCTTCTGGCGGTAGACGTCGATGGGCTCCTGGGTCTCTTCGTCGAGCTTCAGCCGGGGCTCCGGGAGGTCGAAGTTGAGTGAGCCACGCTTGGTACGCCGCGCCCGCAACGCCTTCGCCGCGTCGAAGAGCACCCGCAGCATCTCGATGCGGTCTTCGGCCTCTTTCTCCCGCTTCGGTTGGTCGCTGAGCCCGAGGGCCCTCGCTGCCCCGTCGTAGGTGATCCGCGCCCGGGAGCGCATGACGCCCTCGATGAACCGGTGCTTCTTGACGGCGCCGGTCGCGCTGAGCTCGACCAGGACCGCCATCGTCAGGCGGTCTTTGTTGGGGACCAGTGACGCGAGGTGGCTCGAGAGCTCCGGCGGCAACATGGGGATCGCGCGGTCGGGCAAGTAGATCGAACAGCCTCGTTCGAAGGCCTCCCGGTCGATCGCCGTCTCCGGGCGCACGTAGTGGGCGACGTCGGCAATCGCGATGAGCACGCGGAAGCCGCCGCCCTTGATGCGCTCGGCCCAGAGCGCGTCGTCGTGGTCCCGGGCGTCCGAGGGGTCGATGGTGACCAACTCGTAGTCGCGCAGGTCTTCGCGGCGGGACTTCTCGGCCTTGGTCACGCTCTTGGCGAAGGTCTCGGCCTCGCGGCGCACGTCCTGGGGTAACTCCTCGACGACGCCGTCCCGGATCTTCAGCTTCCGGACCTCCACCGCCGTGGTTCCGGCGGCGCCGAGGGTCTCGATGACCTCGACCTCGGGGACCTCGTCGGGGTAGCGCGGGTAGTGGACGATTTCGGCGACGACCTGGAGGCCCGATTTGGCGTCCTCGGGGACCGGGCCGACAACGACCAGAGGGCCCCGGAGGCGTGCGTCGTCGGGGTCGACCCAGGTATTTCCGCCGGACCGGCGCAGGACGCCGCCGACCAGCCGGAGGCTGTGCTCGAGGACCTCGAGGACCGTCCCCTCGCGCCCCTTGGGGCTCGGCCGGGCCGAGACTCGGACCCGGTCGCCGTGGAAAGCGGCGCCGACCGAGGGCGGCGGGATGAAGACGTCGGGGCCCCCATCATCGGCGGCGACGAAGGCGAAGCCGTTCCGGTGCATGGAGAGGCGCCCGTCGAGGGTCTCTCCGCCCGAGCGCCGTCCGCGGGTCGGGGGCACGCG
>JAFDCW010000561.1 GCA_019312705.1 Deltaproteobacteria bacterium | reverse complement strand
GCTCTCGGAGCGGGGGGAGGACGAAGCGGGCGACGTTCAGGCGATAGAAGAGGTCCTCGCGGAAGCGCTTCTCCTGAATGGCAATTTTGAGGTCCTGGTTGGTCGCCGCGATCATGCGCACGTCCACGTTGACCGACTTGTTTTCGCCGAGGCGGCGGATTTCGCCTTCTTGGATGACGCGTAGGAGTTTGGCCTGGAACGAAGGCGGGGTCTCGGCGATCTCGTCGAAGAAGAACGTCCCGCCGTTCGCTTCCTCGAAGAGGCCCTTCCGTGACGAGACCGCGCCGGTGAAGGCACCGCGCACGTGGCCGAAGAGCTCGCTCTCGAGGAGGGTCTCGGAGATGGCGGCGCAATTGACGGTGATGAACGGACGATCGGAGCGGCGGGAGTTGGCATGGATGGCTTTGGCGACGAGCTCCTTGCCAGTGCCGCTCTCGCCGGTGATGAGAACCGTCGCGTCGGTCGGGGCGATGCGCCGGATACGGTCGAGCACATCGCTGATCGCCGCCGACCGCCCGATGATGTTCTCGAAGCGGTAGCGCTCGCGGAACTCCTTGGTGAGGGCCGAAAGCTCCCCAGCCATCTGCCGACGCTCGAGCGCACGACCTACCTTCACCAGCAGCTCTTCTTCGCTGAAGGGCTTCTGGATATAGTCGTAGGCACCCATGCGCATCGCCTCGACGGCGTTCTCGATGGTGCCGTAGGCGGTCATGACGATGACTTCGGCCAGGACGGATGTCTCTTTGACATGGCGCAGGACGTCCATGCCGTCGCGCCCACCCATCTTCAGGTCGGTGAGCACGAGGTCGTAGGAAGCCGCACCGACCTTGTCGATGGCCGCGTCGCCATCTTCGGCCTCCTCGACCTCGTACCCCTCCCCGCGCAACATCATTGCGAGAGTGGTGCGCATGTTGCGCTGGTCATCGACGACTAGGATCTTTGCCATTCGCCGCGAGGGCCCCCTTGGGCGCGGATTATCGCCCAATGCGACCGGGTTTCAACCTCAACAAGCAAGCTTCGCTCACGGTTCCGTTTCGAGGGACGGCGGAGGCGAGTTCATCGGCAGAGCGTCGACCCCGGCCCCCGAGGGCACCAGACGCCGTTCGATGGTCTCGGCGACGCCCCGTAGGCGCTCTTCGTGGCGGGAAACGGTGACCGCGGCCCACGCCGAGAGGACCAACGAAAGCAAGGCCGCTGTCAGGCCGACGGCCGCCATGATGCGCGTCGCCCGGTCGGTCATGGCGCGGACCTGCCTTCAACTGGAACCTGCTCGAGGTATCCGGCCGCGCCGCGGCGGATTCGGACGAGGACCGGCTCCCCGGTGAACGTGCCGGTGACGACATCGTCGAGGTCATAGCCCCCTGGGCCATACTCGAGGTCGACCATCGGCGTGACTTCGTAGATGCCCGCGACCATGAAGGCATCGGGGCAGGCCAAGGCGACGGCTAGCCGACCGCCAACGCTGCGCCTCCCCCTGAGGCGTGAGAAGAAGTCGATGATGGGAGCGATGGGCGTGCGCCGGAGGGCGCAGGTACGGGCCCCGAGGGGGCCGCGGATGGCAAAGCGGAAGAGATCGTCGCGCACATAGACTCGGACGGCGCCGCCGGTTGCGCGCAGCCGCGGCCGAAAGGTGACCGAGGCGCCCCGTGTGGTGTCGATCGAAGGCATCGATATCGAGACCCGGGGAGCGGCGTCATCACCGGCCTCGGTGGAACTCGGTTCGGATTCCGGGCCGGGAGCGGCTAACGCAGGGAAAGTGAACTCGGGCCCATGGAGGGACGATGCCATCGACGCACGGCCCCGTGCCCCGCCGGTGCCGGCAGTCGTGCGCGTGACCCACCGTTCGCGACTCGGACGTCGGCCAAAGCCGTAGCGCACCTCGACTCGAGCTCCCGCCGAGAGCGCCGCGAGGGCGCGGCCCCAGCAGTACATGCGCAGGTCGATGGTCTCTCGCCACACCGAGGACTCATCGCCGCCGAGGCGACGCACTCGGCCCCGGGGGACCCGCCGCGGAGCCTCAGGGTGGCGGCAGGTCACGGGCCGGCGACGCCCCTCGACGTGAACCAAAAAGGACAAGAGTCGCCGATCCGCCACGACTTCCGGGGTCGCCCCGGCGGTCGCGCGCAGCGCGAAGAGGTAGGCAAAGGGAGAATCGGACGCTGCCGCATTCGGAGCAACCGAAACCGCGACCCTAGGGTCCGCCGCCGGATGGCCCCGGCGCTGGGCGGCGACCCCGGCGGGGTGCGCGAGGGCGAGCCATAGAACGCCGAACGCACCGACCGGGGCCAGCCCGGCCCAGAGCGCTCGCGTCGAGATTCCCCGCCCAGCAGTCACGCTTCTCATCCCGTCACCTCATCGATGGCCCCGAGCACCTCGCCGCGAATCGACGCGGGGAAGATCAGCCGCGCTGACTCGATGCGCTTGTTGCGCAGCTCCCCCAGGAGGAACGACACGTCGCCCAGACGCCGAATCGGGGCGTGGCGAATCGACACCCAGACACCGCCCGGGGAGTCGTCTTCGGGCTCGGAATACGGAGTGTCGCTGGTCTCGTCGAGGAAGACCGTGAGGTCCGGACGCATGCCGTTCCGAGCGGCGATTTCGGCTGTCCGCCGGTGGACCTCCCGTCGGGCCTCGGCAGCGTCGGGGCCCGCTGCGAGGGGCACGGTCTTGGGTAGCTTTCGGGCGCGCAGGCGCTCGCAGAGGTCCCGGAGGATCGGGTCCCTGGAGCGCTCCCAGTCGGCAAAGCAGGTGTGCATGCGGGCGTCATCGAGGTCGAGGTAGGCGCCGAGAGTCACCGTCTCGCCCCTCGCCGCCAGAGCGAGGGCTTCGGGCACTGGGGTCAGGGGCGAGGCAAGAGATGACCTGTCCCGAACCAGCTCGGCGACCCGCAGGAAGATGGCGCGGATGAGGCACTCCGCGGCCCGCGTGGCCTTGTGGTGATAGACCTGTCGGTACATGAAGTTGCGGCCGAGGAAGTAGCCTTCGATCGGCGGCAGGCCCTTTCGACCCTCGACGGCGAGGACCCACTCGCCGGTCGGGGCCTGGTCGAAGGAAAGCGCCCGGAGCAGCCAGTCGAGATCGTAGAGGCCATAGCGCGCCCCGGTCATGTGGCTGTCCCGGAGCAGGTAGTCACAGCGGTCGACGTCGATGACCCCGCTCACCGCCCGGGCCAGATAACCAAGCTCGTAGCGCCCCGCGAGGAGGCCCGCGACCCGTGTCGCCATGCCCGGGTCCAGGCTTTCGAGGGCTCGGTGAACATCGGTCCCGGGGTCGACGACCACGTCGTGGCTCCACGATTCGTGGTGCCGCGCGTTCGGCAACACCTCCTCGAAGAGATGGGAGAACGGCCCGTGGCCGAGGTCGTGAACGAGGGCCGCGGCGACGGCATCCCGAGCGGCTTCGGGGGTCACCCGAGCTTCGGGCGGAAGGTCACCATCGCATGCGGCGATGCGTTCGAGCAGGCGGACCATTACGTGGGCCGCGCCGATGGCGTGGGCGAAGCGCGAGTGCTCAGCCCCGGGAAAGACCAAGGAGGTCAGCCCGAGTTGGCGCACCCGGCGCAGGCGCTGGACCTCCCGCGTCTCGAGCAGCGCCATCACGACGCGCTCGGCATCCCCCTCGAACGATACGAGGCCATGGACCGGGTCCCGAAGAATCACGGGCGAAACGTACGTGACTGAAACGAGAACGGCCACCCCGCGATTCAACGCGAGATGGCCGTAAGGTCGTGGTGACTTCGGTTCTACCCGAGGTTGGACTGGGCGAACTTCCAGTTCACCAGGTTCCACCAGGCCTCGATGTACTTGGGGCGGGCGTTTTGATAGTCGAGATAGTAGGCGTGATCCCAGACGTCGCAGGTGAGCAGGGGCGTCTTGCCGTCCCGGAGGGGGTTGCCGGCGTCGTGTTCACCGACGATGGCGAGGCGGTCGCCGTCCTTGATGAGGAACGCCCAGCCAGACCCGAAGTGGCCCGCGG
>JAFDCW010000560.1 GCA_019312705.1 Deltaproteobacteria bacterium | reverse complement strand
CGAGACGCGGGGGCCTGCGGGAGCGATGTGCACCGCGGGGCGTTGGCGACCGACGGGGCCCTGGTGCAGCTGGGGGTGCGCTCATGACCGGGCCGCTTCAGCACTTCACCCGGGAGGTGGACGGCTCCCTCGCCCGCTATCATCTGCGCGTCGAACGTGACGGGTCGGGGATCCTCCTCGCCAACGCGTCGCAGGCCCTGCGTCTTTCGGAGACCGGGGTGCTCATCGCCCGGTCGCTCCTCGAAGGAGCGAGCCGGGGCCGCATCTCACGCGATGTCGCCTTACGCTTCTCCGGCGTCGACCGGAGCCGAGCCTCCCGCGACGTCGACGAGGTCGCGGCGGCCATCGAGGGCCTCGCCCGGCCGTCGGCCCGGGCGGCGCTGACATCCCTCGACGATCCCGACGCGACCGTGCACCGCCGGGCCCTCTCGGCGCCCCTCGCCGCGGAGCTGGTCTCGCCGGGCTTCGGTCGGGGGGAAGAGATTATTCAAAAGCTCTGGGATGTCGGCATCCCGCAGGTTCGCTTCGTATTGCCCGACGGCGCCGTCCCGGGCCACCTCCCCCGCCTCATCGAGTTCGCCGAGGACCTGGGCATGATCACCGGCGTCCGGGCCCGGGCGTCGGACCTCCCGTCGGACGCGGCGGTCCGCGCCATGGCCATGGCCGGCCTCGATCACCTCGACCTGCTCTGGGCCGGCGTGGACAAGAAGCTCCACGCTGACCTCTTCGGGGAGCGCGACCTCGAGCGCGCCAACGCTCTCATCGCTCTCGCTCACGAACTCGAGCTCTTCGTCGTGGCGGTCGTGCCCCTGCTCGCCTCGATCCTCGACGATCTCGACGACCTCGGCGAGGCGCTCTCGGCCCAGCGCATCGGGGCGATGGTCGCCTACGCCATCGCCGACGAGGCCGGGGAGGGGCGCGTCCTCGCCGCCCTCGAGCTTCCCCAGGTCGCGACCACCCTCGAAGAAGAAGCCGAGCACTTCGGCGAAAACCTCGTCTGGGCCGCCCCCGAGGAGCGAGACGACTCCGTGAGCCTCGTCGACCAGGTCAAGCGCGGGCCCCGGGCCGCAGGCGAGGCGTGCATTCGCATCGAGGCCGACGGCCGGGTAATCGCGCCCACTGGGCCCGCCGACGCGGCGGGCAACTTGCTCACCGACCCCTGGGAGAAGATCTGGGCCAACGCGGCCTTCGAGCACTGGCGTGAGTCCGTCGATGACCCCGAGCGGTGCGCGGCGTGTCCGGAGATTTCCCTCTGCGCTGGCGGTTGCCCGAAGGACCGGTCGACCTGGGCGACTTCGGCGAGTCCGGCGAGTCCGGGAGGTGCGCGATGAGAAGCGTGATGAAGAGGTGCGCCGCGGCTTTGGCCTTCGCGGTCGCCTTGTCCGTCGTGGGTGCCTCGACTACCGCCGCCCCGGCTGCCGCCCTCTACCAGTTTTCTGTTCCGCAGGTCACGATGGAGTGCACCGTCAATCCCGATGCATCGGTGCGCATCCACTACCGGATAGTCTTCGTGAACAGCCTCGTCGGCCAACCCATCGACGTGGTCGATGTGGGTCTGCCCCACGACGACTACGACCTCGGTACGATGTCGGCGTTCCTCAACGGGACGCAGATCCGGAACATCGCCCCCTCGAGCTACATCGAGACCGGCGTCGAGGTGAACCTCGGCGCGGGGATCGCGAGCCAGCAGCGCGGCATCTTCGAGTTCGAGACGGTCATGCCGGACCTGGTCTTCTCCGACACCACCAGCGACGACCTCGCGTCGATGCGCATCACGCCGACCTGGTTCGACAACGCCCTCGTGACCGGGGCGACCGATCTCCGCATCCTCATCCATCTGCCGCCGGGCGTCGCCGCCGAGGAGGTCCTTCACCAAGGGTCGCCCTTCTTCAGCCGGGCCGACCTCCCCGACCACGCCGCCGTGGCCTTTCAGTTCGAGGGCACCCGCTTCACCGAGGCTCACCTCGTCGGTATCTCGTTCCCGCGGCGGGTGATGACCCGCGTCGTGACGATCACCCAGTGGGACCTCTTCCTCAAATGGTGGGACGACAACCCCGAGACGCGTCTCCTGGCGGGGGTCTTGATGTTGCTCGGCGCGCTCTTCTTCTTCATGCGCTTCACGGCGTGGACCGGGTGGTCGGTCTTCGTCGCCCTGACCGCCGGCTTCATCTGGCTCTCCTTCGTGAACCCGCGGGCCCAGCTCTACCTCATCCCCGTCTTCATCGTGGCCTTCGTGCTGATGGAGTGGCGCACCCGAAAACACAAGCGCAGCTACCTGCCGCCGATCGCATCCATCGAAGGCGGCGGCATCAAGCGAGGCCTCACCGCCCCGGAGGCGGCCGTGCTGCTCGAGATGCCCCTCGGGCGGGTGATGACGATGGTGGTCTTCGGCATGCTGCGAAAGAGCTTGCTGGTACAGAAGCAGCTCAAGCCCCTGCACGTAGTCATCTCCGCCGACATTGCCGGCGCCACGGACAAGAAGGCCCGTCTCAAGGCCGCCGCTCGGGCCGGCAAGGTCATCCACGGCTACGAGCATCTTTTTCTAGACGCTCTCGCGGATAATCGGGGTCTGGGCGTCACCGACGCGGACCTCGGCCCGGCGATGAAGGGCCTCGTCGAACACGTGGCGGACCGCGTCATCGGCTTCGACCTCGAAGAGACCCGCAAGTACTACCGCTACCAGGCCGAGCGGGCGTGGCTCGAGGCCGAGAAGATCGGTGAGCTCGACGCCCGGACCGAGAAGGTCGACAAGAAGCTCGACTGGCTGCTGCTCACCGACGACTACCCGGACCGCTTTGGCCGCTGGCAGCGTACCGGCTACCACTACCGACCCATGTGGGGGCGCCCCATTTCGGGGGCCGGCCTCGGGGGCTCCCCCGTCTCCCTCGGCGGCGGCGCGAGCACCGGCGGAGCGCTCTCCCATACCCAGACGAGCTTTGGCGATGTCTCCGCCGGGTTCGCCGGATGGACCGAGCGGGTGACCGGACAGCTCTCGACCTCGCTGCGCCCCGGGGACGTGACCGGCGGCGGCGGGGGGGTCCTCAACCTGTCGGGGTTCGATACGGTCACCGGCGACGTCCTCAAGGCCATGGCGAGCGGCAGCGGCAGCGGAGGCGGCGGCGGCGGCGGCGGTGGTTGCGCCTGCGCTGGCTGTGCCTGTGCCTGCGCCTGCGCCGGCGGCGGCCGGTAAACCCCGCCGAATCGCTCTTCGGTCGAAACCTAACGTGCCATCGCAGGTTCGAACTACCGGGCCAGCACCTGCAAACCTTTCTCACCGAGGCGGCCCAGGCACACGACGGCGCCGGAGTGCCGAGCTTCGTGGAATCCGAGATGCGCAGCTTCCTCGAATGCGGCGTCCTCGCCCACGGCTTCGCCAGGTTCCGCTGCGACGATTGCGGCACGGACCGCCTGGTCGCGTTCAGCTGCAAGGGGCGCGGGTTCTGTCCGTCGTGTGGGGGTCGGCGCATGACAGCGAGGGTCGCGCACCTCGTCGATGAGGGCGTTCCCTACGTACCCACTCGGCAGTGGGTCTTGAGCCTGCCCTTTGGCCTTCGATTTCGCGTCGCTTTCGATCACGGCTTGGCCCGCGCGGTACTCGCGGCGTTCACCAGGGCGATTTTCGACTTCTACGAAGAACGTGCCCGGCGGCTCGGCCTGGTCGGTGCGCGCACCGGGACCGTCACGGTGATTCAGCGTTTCGGCGGAGCCCTCAATCTGAACCCCCACTTTCACACTCTCGCTCTGGACGGAGTCTTCTCCGGGACCCAGAGCGGCGAGACCGCAAATGTCGCTTCGCTGTCCTGTCCCACCGATCTCACCCAGCTTCATCCCACGTAGAAAGCCCGGTAGACATGGCGGGATGACGCTCGTCACCGTGTCCCATCCTACGGCCACGTAACGGTACGAGTCCGAAATGGGACACGGCCCCGCGCCGTGTCCCGGGATGGGACACGAGGTCTATTCGTGTCCCATCCCAGC
>JAFDCW010000559.1 GCA_019312705.1 Deltaproteobacteria bacterium | reverse complement strand
CTTGCCTCTCGGGAGGCGGCGGATGTTCGGTGATCGGTCCCCACGGCGCGCAGTGTACGCTCCTCGGCGCCCATGGGTGAACCGGACTCGACTGCCCAGCCCGATAGCTCCCGTCGCCCGACCGTGGGGCTCCTGCGAGACCCGCTGGTGCATTTTGCGATTCTCGGGGGGCTGATCTTTGTCGCGGCCCACTTCCTGGACAGTGATGCCCAGAACGACGTCGAGGACGAATCCCGGACGAGCATCACGGTGACCGCCCACCTCCGGGAGAGCCTCGCCGAGGACCGCTTCCGGCGGACTGGCGAGCGCCCGGCGGGGCAAGCCCTCACGGACCTCGTCGACCAGCACGTCCGAGATGAAGCACTCTACCGCGAAGCGCTGCGCCTCGGCCTCGACCGCGGCGATACCATCGTCCGGCGCCGGGTCGTCCAGAAGATGGAGTTCCTGATCCAGAGCGCGACCGAGGTCGCAGCGCCGGACGACGCCGCCCTCGAGGGCTACCTCGAAGCCCACCGCGAGGACTTCACTTCCCCCGCCCGAGTCGCGTTCACCCACATCTACCTGAGCCGAGACTCCCGGGGACAAGACCTCGCCGCCGACGGCGAGGCCCTGATGCGGACCCTCGCCGCGACCAACGAGGACCCGGATGGCCTCCGGGTCCCAGAGGTCTTCCTGGGCGACCCTTTCCTCCTCGGGGCGACCTTCCCTCTGACCACCGAAGGCGAACTCGCCGACCGCCTGGGCGTCGACTTCGCCGCTGCCGTAACCGCCGCTCCGGCCCGGGAGTGGGCGGGCCCCTTCGAGAGCAGCTACGGCCTGCACGCCGTGCGCGTCACGAACCGAGCGCCCGCGTACACGGCGAACCTCGACGGCGCGCGCCGCGAACTCGAGCGAGCCTGGACCGAAGAAGAGCGGGCGCGCCTCGCCGAAGAAGCCATCGTCGAGCTCGTCGCAAGCTACCCCCGGGAGGACGCGCCGTGACCGGGTCGATGCCTGCCCGCGTCGTACGGATCTTCCGGGTCTTCGTATCCAGTGCCGTGCTGACGGCCGCGGTGCTTTGGGGCGTCTCGGTTTCGCCGAAGCCGGCGGCGGCCCACCCGGTCGGCTTCGGCGTGCTTCAGCTCGAAGAGCGCCAGGGATCCGCCGAGGGAACGACGGGCGAATGGGACGTGCTCCTGCGCGTCAGCGGCACCCCCGACGAGGCCCTCGCCGTCGATGCGGTCCTGCCCCCGGCCTGCGAGGTGGTAGCGCCCCCCCGCCTCACCGTGGCCCGCCGCGGCGTCGACCGGCGCTTCCGGGTTCGGTGCCCGTCGCCGCTGCGCGGTGAGGTCGGCGTCGAAGGCGCCGGCCCGTCACTCTCGGTGTCCCTGCGCCTCGTCAACCGTGACGGGCAGACGTCCATCACCATGCTCGACAGCGCCGCCCCGACCCTCACCCTCGAAGACGGCGCCCGCCTCAGCGGCTCGGTCTTCGGCGGCTACGCCGCCCTCGGCGTGAGCCACATCCTCACCGGCTTCGACCACCTGCTTTTTGTCCTCGGCTTGCTCTTGCTCCTCCGGGCACGCCCTCGGACCCTCGCCCTGACGATCACGGCCTTCACCATCGGCCACAGCGTCACGTTGGCGTTGGCGACCTTCGACGTGGTCTCCGTATCGAGCGCCGCCGCCGAGGCGATCATCGCGCTTTCGATCCTATTGCTCGCCGTCGAGCTGGCCCGGGGACCGGCCACCGGGGACGCACCCCTGACGCTGACCCGCCGCTACCCAGGCCTCGTCGCCGGCGGTTTCGGGTTGGTGCACGGCCTCGGCTTCGCTGGCGCCCTCCGAGAGGTCGGCTTGCCCCGGGACGAAGCCGCCCTGGCGCTCTTCGGCTTCAACGTCGGGGTCGAAGCGGGACAGCTGCTCTTCGTGGCCGTGGCCCTGCTGGGCATCGCCGCCGCGGCACGCTTGGGCGCGGCCGCATGGCCAAAGCAGACGCGCCTCGCCGCCGTCTACGGCATGGGCACGGCGTCGGCCTACTTCGTCATCGAACGGCTAAGCGCCGTCGTCGCCTGAAAGCCCAGCAGCGACGCGCGGGTAGTAGGCGCCGAGGGTCGCCGTGCGCGCGGCGTAGTGTACGAAGAGCGCCGCCCAGAGGCCGTGGTTGCCGAAGGGCAGGAGCAGCCACCAGGCGCCGATGAAGATGAGCGTCGAGAGCACCATCGCGTTGCGCATCTCGGGGCCCCGGGTCGCGCCGATGAAAACGCCGTCGAGCTGAAAGCACCAGACCCCGGCCAAGGGAGCGAGGGCCGCCCAGGGCAGGAACTCCCGGGCCGTCTCCCGGGACGCGACGTCGACCGTGAGCAGGTCGATGAAGGGCGGGCCGAATGCCCAGCAGACGGCCGATGCAGCCAAAGCCGCCGCCGCCGCCCACCCCGTCGAGATGCGAACCGCCCCGCGAAAGGCTGCGCGATTGCCCGCACCGATGGCGCGGCCGACGAGGGCATCGGTCGCAAAAGCGAGGCCGTCGAGGAAGTACGACGCGCCCGAGATGAAGTGCATCAGGATGGCGTTGGCCGCGAGGATCACGTCGCCCCGGCGGGCACCCTCGGCCATGAAGAAGACGAAGACGAAGAGCAACGCCAGGGACCGCACCATGATGTCGCGGTTGATGGCGATGGTCGCGCCGAGGCGTGCGCGGTCGAGCAGCGCCGCTACGTCGAGGCGACCGGCGAGGCCACGGAGGTGGGCGTAGGCGATCACGAGTCCCACCATCGCCGCGAAGACCTCCGCCACTACCGTGCCCCAGGCCACCCCCTCGACGCCCCAGCCGAACTCGAGGACAAAGAGCGCGTCGAGGGCCATGTTGGTGAGGTTCAGGACGAGCTGGAGCACGAGGGCGACGCGCGCCCGACCGCGGCCGATGAACCAGCCGAGCAACGCGTAGTTGATCAGCGCCGCCGGGGCCGACCAGACCCGAGCGTCGAAGTACCGGCGAGCAAACTCTTCGACCCGGGCGCTACCGTCGAGCAGCCAGAACGCGACCTCACGGATGGGCCACTGCAGCGCGACGAGAAACGCCCCGGCCGCCACTGCGATCACCAAGGCGCGGCCGAGGGTGTGGCGCACCTCGCTGTCGTCCCCGGCCCCAAGGGCCTGGGCCGTGAGCCCCGTCGTGCCCATGCGCAGGAAGCCAAACGCCCAAAACATGAAGGTGAAGATCAGCGCCCCGACCGCGACCGCCCCGATGAGCGCGGCGTCCCCGACCTGCCCCACCACCCCCGTGTCGACCATGCCGATGAGCGGCGTCGACACGTTGGACACCATGATCGGCAAAGCGATCGCCAGCACCTGACGGTGGCTCGGGTGGAGGCTCGGGCCGTGCTTCGGGGGAGCTAGGGACATCGAGGAGCGGG
The DNA here is from genome assembly GCA_019312705.1 of Deltaproteobacteria bacterium. Next base: position 585 of record JAFDCW010000559.1, on the reverse strand, counting down.
AGGGGTAGCACGGGCCCCGGCACTTTTTCCTTGCGCAACGGGCCCACCGACCCAATAGTCAACCAAATGGTTGAACGTCAGACAGCGGACGAGGAGCAGCTGAGCCGGATCTTCCGGGTCCTCGCGGACCCGTCCCGGCGAAAGATCATCGAGCTGCTGCGCGAAGCCGGAGAGCTGCGCGTCGGGGACATCTCCGCCGCCTTCGACATGAGCCTGAACGGCGTCTCGAAGCACCTGAAAGCCCTCGAGGCCGCCGGCCTCATCGAGCGCCGCGTCGTCGGCCGTGAGCACCGCATCCGCGTCGACTGGTCGGCGCTCCAGCAGCCCTACGAGTGGCTGCACTTTTACCACCACTTCTGGAGCGCGCGCCTCGATGCGCTCGTCGATTACACCAAGCAAGAGCGTCAAAAGACTGAGGAGAATGAAGATGAGTGAGTTCGAACTGACCGTGACCCGCACCATCCCTGCGCCGAAGAAGGCCGTCTTCGAGGCCTGGCTCGACCCGAACGCGCTCATGAAGTTCATGTGCCCGGCCGAGGCGGTGACCTGCCCGAAGGCCGAGGTCGATGCCCGGGTCGGCGGGGC
>JAFDCW010000558.1 GCA_019312705.1 Deltaproteobacteria bacterium | reverse complement strand
CTGCCTCGGCGGAGCCGGCGATCTCGCCGGGGGGCTCTTGGTCGGATTCGGCACCGACGGGGTCGATGGCACCAGTGGCGCCGCCGGAGCGATGATCGACGAGGAGATCATGGACCGGGCGGCGGCCCTCGGCCTCGACCTGGCGGGGGCACTTGCCTCCAACGACTCCGCTACCTACTTCGCACGGGCGGAAGCTCAGATCGTCACCGGCCCGACGGGTACGAACGTGGCGGACCTCGCCTTCTACTTCCGATAGGGGCGTAACCGCTAGAAGTCAGGCGTTCCGGAGAGCGTGACGTGGCGTCGGCGCTTGCCTGTGATGTCGTCCCAGGACGGTTCGCGTTTTCCGGCACCTTCGAAGGTCACCACCCGCTGTCGGATGATGATGCGAAGGACTTCGGACGTTTCGTTGTGCCAGCGCTTGCCGGCGCGTTTGCCTTCGAAGACGGCGGACATGCCGGCCTCGGGGAGAGGGTGGGCGACGGCGGTGAGTCGGCCGCCGTCTGCGCGCTTTGCGCCCCCGACGAGGAGCGCTCCTTCGAAGAGGTGGCCTTCCTGTCGCGCTCCGCTCGCTCGCTCGAAGAGCGCGGTGCAGCACAGGCGCGCATCGAGGGCATAGATTGTGTTCTTCGTGACTACGTCGATAGCCCGCCAGGGCGACGCGAGGTTCGCGGAGTTCGCCGCGACCACCTCGTAGGCCATCTCGATGGAACCCTGGCGCAGCAGGGGGCCCCGGCCCTCAGAGAGGGTGTGGTCGTCATCATTGAAAGGGTTGGATGCCATGGGGCGGGCTAGATAAGCACGATGTCACACGGGAAACTAGCTTCGAGGACGGCGCCCCGCGTCGTCGTGAGCTCTCTGCAGGCCGCTCCGAGGAGGCGGATCGAGCTCGGGCCCGTCGCCTCCCAACCATCCGCGTCGTCGCAGGCCAGTGCTCTCCCGTTTAGGCGGACCGTGCCGGTGCACGCCTCTGCGGTGTCTTCGATTACACCGTTCAACGTGATGTCGCAGGAGAGCACACCGCCGACGATCTCTTCGAGGGCCCGGCGCAGGGAAGCATCGTCGCCTGCGACCCAGTAGTCGGCCGAGCCACCGGCACCGAGGCCCACCCCGGCGTTTGCCATGTCCTGCATGTGGCTTCGGGAGACATCGTCGCCGACCGAAATCATGAAGGTGCGAATCCCCGAACTGACGCCCCGTTCGACCGCGGCGATTGCTTCTTCCTGACCGTTTTGCGGGTCGAGTTCTTCGCAACGGTCCGGCTCACCGTCAGTGGCGATGATGAGAATCGTGGGATCTGGGTCGGGGTCGGGAGCGCCGAGGATGGAATCGAGGACGGCGTCGACAGCGTCTCCCGTTGGAGTGTCCTCGATTACGTCGGCCGGTCGATACACGGCACGGATGGCGTCGAAGTTGTTTGGCCCTGGGCTCACTTGGGTAAGCCGTGGGCATTCGCCTATCGCGGGCCCACCGCTGCCGCCGTCGCGGGACTCGGCGCTGTAGAGCGCCAGGCCGAACTCGACCTGATCTTCGAGCGACGCGATCAGGCCGTCAGGGGTCGCGAGGAGAAAGTCTTTGAGCACGTCCCACCGAGACCCCGCGCCGCCGAAGTCTTCGGTCATGCTCGAGCTCTGGTCGATGACCAGGATTACCGTCGGTGTCACCCGTGCCGCCTCGACGACGACGTCGGCGCAAACGTTGGGGTCTCGACTGTCGGTGCTTCCGTCGGACCCCGGGATGTCCAGGCACCGCCCGTCGGGCGTGCAGTACTGACCCGTGGATGGACAGCGACTGTCGGCTCCCGCGGCACAGTCAGCCAGGCACTCGCCGGACGCACCGCAGTATAGGCCAGGGGCGCACGTCTCGGCGCCCGCGCCGGCGCAGGTCACGCCGCATCCAGGGAGGGCGTCAGCACGGTCGCAGGGCGCGACGAATGGCTCTTCAGTCCCCGAGCAGCTGCAGCTCGCCGCGGCGAGGGCGAGAGTCACCAGCCAGAAGATCCGCGTCAATTCGGTCACTGCATTTGTCCAAGAACGGGTCCCACGTATCCAGGATACGGGAACGCGCGAGGGCGAGAAACCCCCACCCTTCCGTCGAGGTTTCGCCCCGATTCGTCGGTGACCGGGACACCGCCGTTTCAGGGGAAGCGGACCTCTCGCATGCGACCGGGGTTTACCCGAACGCGGCGCTCCGCCGTGAAGCCGTTCGGACCGGTGACCCGTACCCGGTGCGGGCCCGGTCGCAGTTCGACCCGGGCCGGGGCGGAGCCATAGGACCGATCGTCGACCCATACCTCCCCGTAGGGCAGGACCCCGATGACTAAGCCCGTGGGGCCCGTCGCGGTCATCGTCGTCTCGCTCACCGCGTCGCCATTGGCTTCTTCTGAACCTTCATCGTCCATCGGAGCCTCGACGCCGGACGGTAGGTCGCTGTGGGCGGACGGGTCCACGACGGATGGGGACGGGGGCGCCGCCGCCGCTCCGGTAGCCACCGGCGTCGCGCCGTTCTGGGGTGGGGGGGCGTCTGCGGGCGATCGGGGAATCTCGGCGTTTTCGTTTTGCGTGCCCTGAGACACGACGAGGCCCACGGCGCCGAGGGCGACGATGCCCCCTACGATCAGCAAGGGTTTGAGGCTGCCTTTGCGCGGGGCTCGCCGCTGTGGCGGCTCCGGGGCCGACCGAGCCGGGGCGATGTTTGGTTCCACGTCCGGCTTGGGCTCTGCGGGGAGGGCGCGCGTCTCGGCGTCGGCGACGCGGCGGGCTTCAGCCGCCGCGCTGTCGAGGGTGGTAGCGGTCTCCGAGGTGGCGGGCCCAGGCCTCGCCGAAGGCAGGGCGGTGCGGGTCTCGGCAGATGCGGGTGCCGGCACGACGTGGCCGTCGTCGCCGGATGCGTCGGCGTCCAGCATCAACGTCCCCCCCGGCGTACCGGCCATGGTGGCGGCGTAGGCCACGTCGTCTGCGTCGGGGAGGCTCTCGCCTCCGCGTCGCCCCAGACCCTCGTCGTCGTCGTGGCGCCCCTTCGGTGGGGCCCCTCGCGGTTGCTCTCCCTGGAGTCGGCGCACGAGCTCGCCGAGAATGCGTCGCGCCGTCGGCGGCGGTGCCACGTCGACGAGGGCGTCTTGGAGGTCGGCGGCGTTGGCGAAACGGGCTTTGCGATCGGTCGCGATGGAGCGTTCGATGGCGGAGACCAACGCCTTCGACGCGCTCGGCACGCGCTCCTCGAGGGGCGTGTGCAGGCCTTCCTGTACCCGTCGCATCGTATCGAGCTCGGTCGCGCCGTCGAAGGGGCGCTCGCCGGCGAGGCACTCGTAGAGCGTCACGCCGAGGGAGAAAATGTCCGAACGCGCATCGTATTTTGCGGAGAGGGCATACTCCGGCGCCATGTACGGCACCTTGCCTTTGATATTCCCGCTCCGGGTGACCTGAGTCTGGTCCATCGCCTTCGCGATACCAAAGTCGGCGAGCTTCACCTCTCCGGCGGTGGACAAAAGTACGTTCGAAGGAGAGATGTCGCGATGCACCACCCCCTGGACCTGCCCTTCGCCGTCGGCGCGGTGTGCGTATTCGAGGGCATTGGCGAGCTCATAGGCCAGATGAGCGACGAGGCCCGTGGTGATGCTCTCCCCCATCTTCTGGAGGGCCTTCAGGAGCTCCCGCAGATCGAGGCCGTCGATGAGCTCGAGGGCCATGAAGTGGCTTCCGTCCGCGACTCCGAAATCCAAGACCTGGACGATGTTGGCGTGCCGGAGGGTCGCCGCGATTCGGGCCTCTTCCATGAACAGGCGGACGAACTCCGCATCATCCTCGAAGGCCGGGAGGATCCGCTTGAGGCATACCCGTTGCTCGAAGCCCCCGGGGCCGCGCCTCACGGCTAAGAAGGTCTCGGCCATGCCCCCGGCTCCGAGTCGGGAGATGAGCTCGTACGGCCCGAACTGCGAAGGTTCTGCAGCCATGAAGGACGCGACCGTATCACACCGTGGCCCAGAGCGA
>JAFDCW010000557.1 GCA_019312705.1 Deltaproteobacteria bacterium | reverse complement strand
AAGGTGGCGAGGCTCGCTTTGCTCGGGCCTTCGTCCTGCTCGAAGCGCTCGATGCTGCGAATCAGGTAGATGATGTTCTGCCACTTGCGGGCCCCGACGGCGCCTGGGGTTCCGTCGAGGAGGTCGCGCTTGATGCCTACCGATTCGAAGAGCGTCGCTGCGACCTCAGAGAGGCGCCGGCCGCCATCGAGCTCGCGCCGCGCGGACTTCAACGTCTCCGCGAGGGCCACGCCGGCCCGCCGGCCATTACCCGGGATGCCGTCGATCTCTCCGATCCCATCGAGGGCCGCCGAGAAGGGTTTGCCCTTGGCGAGGGCCCACTTCGCCATACGCTCGACGCTCGTCGTGCCGATACCCCGGGCCGGGTAGTTGATGATCCGCCGCATCGACATCTCGTCGTGGGGGTAGATCAGCACCCGGAGATAGGCGGCCGCGTCTTTGACCTCTTTGCGGTCGAAGAACTGCTGGCCGCCGATCATCTGGTAGGGCACGTCGAAGATCTGCAGCTCCTCTTCGAGGATGCGCGCCTGGAGGTTTGACCGGTAGAGCACCGCGATGTCTCCAAACCGAAACCCCTGGGTCTTGACGATGTCCTCGATCTCCCGGGTGACGAGCTTCGCCTCGCCGACCTGATCTCCGGCTACCGAAATGCGGACGGGTTCGCCCGGGCCCCGGGCCGGGCGCAGCGTCTTGTCGTGGCGCTTCTGAGTGCTGAGGGAGATGGCTCGGTTGGCGACCTCGATGATCGGCGCCGTGCTGCGGTAGTTGTCCTCGAGCTTGACGACCAAGGCGCCCGGGAAGTGACGGTCGAAATCGAGGATGTTGCCGACGTCGGCGCCGCGCCAACCGTAGATAGACTGGTCGTCGTCACCGACGACGCAGACGTTTCGGAGTTCGTTCGTGAGCAAGCGCGTCATCTCGAGCTGCGCGCGATTCGTATCCTGGAACTCGTCGACCATCAGGTAGCGGAAGCGATTGCGCCACCGCTCTCGGATTTCCGGGTGGTCCCGAAGGATGCGCACCGGCACCACGACCAAGTCGTCGAAGTCGACGGCGCGCATCGAACGCAGTGACGCCTCGTACTCCGGGTAGATCTCCTTGGCGATGAAGTCGTACTCGAAGTCGCTGTCGGGGACCTCTTCGGGGGCCTTGAAGGCGTTCTTCCACAGCGAGATGCGCGCGAGGATGGCCATCGCGTCGAGGCCTCGCTCGCCCCCGCGGCGCTTGAGCAACTCTTTGACCAGGCCGAGGGTGTCACCCTGGTCGAAGATGACGAAGCGTCCGTCGTGGCCGAGAGCCTTGCCTTCCTCGCCGAGGAAGCGCACGCCGAAGCTGTGGAAGGTGGAGAGCCAAACCTTGCCGGCGGCTTCCCGGCCGATCAGTTTGTCCATGCGCTCGCGCATCTCGGCGGCGGCCTTGTTGGTGAAGCTGACGGCGAATATGGCTTCGGGTCGTACCCCCCGTTCGAGCAGTCTCGCGATGCGGTGGGTGATGACCCGGGTCTTGCCGCTCCCGGCGCCGGCCAGCACCAGGAGGGGACCCTGTTCGTGCTCTACGGCGGTCCGTTGGGGGGCGTTCAATCCAGGCATCAGAGAGGAGGGGAGTATCCCCGCTGACCGATGCTTTCAAGGCGACAGCGAATTCGCGGCTTTCCGCTGAGGAATCTGCTCGGGATCGCGGCGGCTTGGGTGCTGCTACACTCGGCGCCGAGCATGAAAGTCTGCCCGCGCTGCGACCTGAAGTACCCGGACGAAAACGACCGCTGCTTCGTCGACGGGGAGGCCCTCGTGCATGCGCCGGACCCTCACATCGGCACAGTGGTCGACGGCAAATACCTCATCGAGTCGAAGCTCGGCGAGGGCGGGATGGCGATCGTCTATCGCGCACGCCACACCCTCGTCGACCGCCCGGTCGCGCTGAAGATCCTCAATCCGCAGATGGCGAAGAACCCTGCGCTCAAGGAGCGTTTCCGCCGTGAAGCCAAGAACACCGCGGCGGTCTCTCACCCGAACATCGTAGAGATCCTCGACAACGGCGAGACGGCCGATGGCTCGGCCTACCTGGTCATGGAGCTCCTCGACGGCGCAACCCTCGACGCCCACATCGAGGCCGGGCCGATCCCCGCCCCCCGCGCGGCCGCTTTGGGCCTGCAGATCGCTCAGGGCCTCGCCCGGGCCCACGACTTCGACGTCATCCACCGCGATCTGAAGCCCGAGAACATCTTCGTTGCGACGCTACCCGGCGACCGCTTCCAGGTGAAGCTCCTCGACTTCGGTATCGCGCGCTCGCTGCATGATTCGAGGCTCACGACTCAGGGCGACATCTTCGGAACGCCCCAATACATGGCGCCAGAGCGGGTCTCGACGATCGATGCCGGGCTCGAGGCGGACCTCTATGCCCTCGGCGTCATTCTCTTCGAGATGGTCACCGGGCGCCTGCCCTTCGATGCCAACGACATCCCGAGCTTCTTCATCGCTCACATGCAGGAGATCCCCCCGCGCCCCTCGCAGATCGTCGCCTCATGCCCGCGGCGCCTCGAAGAACTCATCCTCCAGCTCCTCGAGAAGGACCCTGAGCGTCGCCCGGTGGACGCCCACCAGGTGATCAAAGAACTGGCGGCCATCGCGCCGACCGACGGACCGGACGGGTTTGTCGCGCCCCAGCCTTCGAGTTCGGGGCGCCCGGTCGCCCCGACGCTGCCGCCGACGACCCTCGCGATGTGGACCGAGCGGGTCCAGGTCTTCGACAAGATGCTGGGGCGGGCCTACCCGGCCGGTGCCCCGAGTGCCCTCGCGTCATCTCTCCAGGAGATCCGAGCCATCATCGACCGCGTTCACCAGCTGCGGGGGGCGGGGCTCGGAGACCAACGGGTGCTGGAATCGATGCAAGATGAAGCGCGGGAAAATCGCGCTCGCCTCGGCAACGCCGTCCAGACCCTCGCTGAGGACCTCTCGAACGCCCGCGGCGTCGCGCGCCAAGCAGGAGACGAAGTCGCTCCTTATCTGAAGGCCGAAGAGAGCACCCGAGCGGAGTACGAGGCGGCGCACCAGGGCCTCGAAGGCGTGCGCGGCTTCGTGAAACACGATGAGCCAAAACAAGAGGTCGTGGCGGCCCTGCGCCTCACGGCAACGACCCTCGAGCGCTGGATGCTCGCCCGGGGCTCCGGCGAAAAGGCCCGCACCTGGCTCGAAGCGAAAGCCGCGGCGGTCCGCGATCTGGCATTTCAGATCGAGGCCCTGCGCGCCAATCTCACGAGGACCGAGGCCGCCTACGCCGAGAAGCGCAGCCAGACCGAGTCCGCGCTGAGGCAGCGCGGCCAAGAAGTCGGCGAACTCGAGCAGCGTCTCATTCAGATCGCCGGCGGCCTCGTCGAGCCCCTCCGCCAAGATCCGGGGCTCGCCGACCTCTTCGTTCAGTTGGAGCGGGCCGGATAAGCCTCAGGGGGTGGTTTCCGGCTTTTCTCCGCCTCCGGCCCCGCAAAGTGTGTGCCCGGGCCCTCCCACGGCATCGGGGTACCGGAAGGTGAAGAAACACCGTGGATGATGGGGCTCGTCGCCGTCAGGTGGCGGCTCCTCGGGCCGGCTCGAGGCAACTCGATCAGCCGCTCGTCCAATACGTCGACCACGCATGCACGCCGAAGCGCTTGCCTCCCCCGTCGGGGACGCGCTAGGTGGGCCCCATGGCCGCATCCGATCGCATCGAAACCCTCGCCATCCACGCCGGGCAGCGCCCCGACCCCGAGACCGGCGCGGTGATGACCCCCATCCATCTGAGCAGCACCTACGCCCAGGCGGGCCCCGGGGAACACAAGGGCTTCGAGTACGCCCGGACCGACAATCCCACCCGGCGCACCATGGAGGCCTGCCTCGCCGCCCTCGAGGCCGCGACGCACGGCATCGCCTTCAGCTCCGGCCGCGCCGCCGCGCCGACTCTCTTTCATACGCTCAGCCCCGGAGATCACATCGTCGCCTGTGACGACGTCTATGGCGGA
>JAFDCW010000556.1 GCA_019312705.1 Deltaproteobacteria bacterium | reverse complement strand
CGCCGGCGGCCCAGCAGGCAGCGGCGGCGCAGCAGGCAGCGGCGGCGCAGCAGGCAGCGGTACCGGAGGCCCAGCGGGAGCGGCGCCGGTGGCCAGCGTCGGCGGCACCGACGTGGGCGCGTCGACAGGAGCCCTCGGCCGTGGCGACTCCACTGGAGTGGCCGCGGTGGCCCGCGGCATCGCCGACGGGGCCGTCGACGTCGTCGCTGGCGCAGTCGAGGGCGCGGTCGCCATTGTCGGCGGATTTTGGCACGTGGTCACAAACCCCATCGACAGCGCCACCGCCGCCGCCAACGCGGTCAGCCACGCGGTCATGCACCCCGGGGACACGGCCGCCGCCGCCTATGACACCGCAACCGCGATCGTCGGCGGCGTCATCGATGCGGGCTCGGAGATGGTCAGCGCATGCATCGGCGGTGACGGCTACACCTGCTCGCGCGGCCTCACCAACGTGGCCGCTGCCTTCATTCCCATGGGCGCTATCGGCAACGTGGCCCGCGGCGCCGTGGCCGTGCGCAGGGGCACAAGCGGCCTAAAGCGTCTCTCGGTCGTCGCACGGCGCGCCGAGACCCCCGATGTCGCCCCCAGTCGCGCGATCCGTAACAACGTCGACGGCGTGGACGCGCGGGACATCATCCGCGAAGGGGGGGACCGCCGGGAAGTTGTCTTCACCCGCGACGCTGACGGCAATGGGCGACTGCGCACCTCCGACGACATGGACGGAGTGGCCTTCCCGGCCGACGAGACCGCGCGGGCCCACAACCATCCGGGCGCCGGCGACGACCCCGCCTGGCAGAACCCGAGCCCCGCCGACATCGATTACGTCCGGGAGACCGGCGGCAACCATGCCATCGTGCACGACCGCGGCGTGACGGTCATCAACGAGCGTTCGTATGCCGGCAGCGACATCCACGGAAAGATCACCATGACCTCCACCGGCGAGGTGACCACCTCGCGCTACCAGGAAGTCCGCAACGTCACTCGCGTCGACTCGAACGATGTGCGCATCTCGACTGACAGCACCGGCCAGCTGCGCATCGACCCGCTCCCGGGCAGCGCCCACCCCGACTACCTTCCGATCACGGTCATCCGCAGCGAAAAGATCGGCACCGAGCTCGTTCCGGACCCCGTGAACCGCCGCTGGCAGGTCATCGAGCACAACACCGGCACCGACTTCCGCGTGCCGCCAACCGGCCCGGCCCCGCCGTCACCGTAGACGGCCCTCCAGGGGGCCCGTCAGCCGCCCAGCAGCGCTGATGTAAACGCAGCCTCGGACTCCGCCCACCGAGCCTCGAACGCTTCACGGTCGAGGCGATAGTCGACGTGCTCGGCAACCCGCCGGACCTCCGCCTTGTACTCCCTCGAACCGAAATAGGCTTCGAGGCTCTTGCCCCGGGGCGCGACCATGAGCTGGCCGCGCCAGCGGAGGGGCGGGCCCTCGCCTTGATGGACATGGCCCCACTCGACGGCCCAGCTCGCCTGGGAGAGGGAGAGCTCCTCCTCGGTCATCAAGACGGTCTGCAAGCGCTGGAGCTGCCCGCCGTACCACGGGTCGAGGAAGGGAAGCTCCCTCCCGTAGAGCGCGGCGTTGTGAAAGTGGTCAGGGACTGTCACCAAGGTGTCGAGGCCGAGGCGATCGACGACGCGGTAAAGCATCTCCATCACCCGCTCCCCGATCCCAAGGCCTGGGAGGGCCTGGCCGGGAAGCCGAGGCCGCCTCTCGGAGAAGAGGCCCCGCGGGTCCTGAAGCGCGAGCCAGTCCACGGTGAGTGTCTCGATGTCGCGACCGAGGGCCGGGAGCTCCCCCGGGGGGTCGGGGAGGAGCTGGTCCCGCCGCACCACCAACTCCATGAGGTGCAGAGTCCGGCCATCGACGTCGGTCGACAAGATGAGCGTATGGCGCTCGTCGTCGGCGCTCGTATACATTTCGAAGTCGGCGTATCCGCGACGGCCGAGGGCTGCCGTCAGGCCGTAGCGCTCGAGAGCGAGGCGAATGCCTTCCTCGCTATAGAAGTCGAGGAAGCGTCGACCGTCATTGCGCTTGTCGAGATTGATGTCGTCGAGGGTGAAGGTGACGTCCATCGAACGCCGCATCAGGTCGGCTCGGCTGAGGGAGCGGGCAATGCGTCGGTATCGTCGAGCGTAGTGGGTCATCGCAGAGTCCCGACCGAGAGCATGACCCCAGAAGCCCTCAGCGACAACGAACGCCGCGACACGTCACGCCTGCCGCTCGCCTCTCAAATGGCCGCAATTCTGGGCAAAACATGCGTATTCTGGCCTGCTCATTCATCCGCTCGCCAACTCGGCTTCCTCGGCGTAGGGTGCCGCCCATGGCATCCAAGCAAAACGGCCCCCGCCGCCGCAAACAGAAGGCAAAAGCAATCAAGAAGCTCACTCGTTGGCGCGAGGAGAAGGCCGACAAGGCCGAGAAGAAGGCGCCGCCGAAGGCCTGACGTCAGACCTCCGGCCTAAGCGCGACAACGACGTGAGTGGGCGCCAGTGTTCCTAGCGGAGCAACTCGCCCTGCCCTACCCGCTTGATGAACTGACCGCCGCCCCTCGTCTCGAGCTTCGTATTTCGGACGACTACGCGGCCGCGGCTCAGCACGGTCTCGGTGAACCCCTGGATCTCGAACCCCTCGTACGCCGAGTAATCGACGTTCATGTGGTGAGTGATGGGGTTGTCGATACTGATGGTCTCTTTGCGCTCGGCGTCAAAGATGACGATGTCGGCATCGGAACCCACGGCGATGGTCCCCTTCTTCGGGAAGAGGCCAAAGGCCTTGGCTGCCGCCGTCGAGGTGATCTCGACGAAGCGGTTCAGGTCGATGCGGCCCTGCACCACGCCGCCGTTGAAGACTAGGCTCATGCGGTTTTCGACGCCGGGGGCCCCGTTCGGGATCTTGGTGAAGGAGTCCTTCCCGAGCTCCTTCTGATCCTTCATGCAGAATGGGCAGTGATCGGTCGCGATGGTCTCGAGGTCGCGGAACATCAGTCCCTGCCAGAGCTCATCTTGGTTCCACTTCTCGCGCAGCGCCGGGGTCATGACCCACTTGGCCCCCTCGAAGCCGGGCTTGTCGTAGTAGCTGTCGTCGAGGAAGAGATACTGCGGACACGTCTCTGCGATGACGTCCACGCCGCGGGCCCGCCCCGTCCTCACCTCGTCGAGAGCGTCCGATGACGAGAGGTGCACGATGTAGAGTGGCACTTCGGCAACTTCGGCGATTGCGATGGCCCGATGTACGCCCTCGGCTTCCATACGCGTGGGGCGGGTGTGGGCGTGCCAGCGGGGCTCGACCTTGCCATCGAGAACAGCCTGCTTGACGATCTCGTCGATGACGATGCCGTTTTCGGCGTGCATGCAGATGCGCGTGCCATCGTCTCCCGCCTTGCGGAAGGCGCGGTAGAGCGTGCCGTCGTCGACGTAAAGAACTCCCGGATAGGCCATGAAGAGCTTGTAGGAGCTGATGCCCTCGTCTCGGAGCTTGGTCATCTCGGGCAGCCGCTCATCGGGCATGTCCGTGATGATCATGTGGAAGCCGTAGTCGATGGTCGCCTTGCCATCGGCCTTCGCGTGCCAGGTATCGAGGCCCTTGATGGTCGACTCGCCCTTCGTCTGAATCGCGAAGTCGATGAGAGTCGTCGTCCCCCCATGGGCCGCGGCGATGGTGCCCGTCTCGAAATCGTCTGCGCTGGTCGTGCCGCCGAAGGGCATCTCCAGATGCGTATGCGGATCGATGCCGCCGGGGATGACGAGCTTGCCCTTGGCATCGATCGTCTCGTCCGCGTTCACGTTCAGGTTGTTGCCGATTTGAGCGATCTTCTCGCCCTCGATGTAGACATCGGCAAAGTAGTCGTCGGTGGCCGTCACGACGCGACCGTTGGTGATCAGGATGCTCATCCCTCGCCTCCCTCAGGCGCACGCCGAATGTGAGTATCCGGGTGCAGCCGCGACTCTGCCCGGATCGCCGAGCAACGTCCACCATGAGTGACGGATC
>JAFDCW010000555.1 GCA_019312705.1 Deltaproteobacteria bacterium | reverse complement strand
CACCCCCTCCACCGCCCAGGCCGCCGATCTGAAGATCGTCCCGGGCCATGCGGTCATCCTCAACCCGACCAATCCCAATCGCAATTATTACGACGCCGTCGTGCCACCTCACCGAGGCGCAGTCCCCGGCCGCGATGACGTTGGCGGCGCTGGCCTTCAGGGAGTCATCCACCACGACCCCGCCGCGTTGATCGACCTCTATGTCCGACCCTGTGAGCCATTCGGTGTTCGGGATGACCCCGACCGCGACGACTACGGCGTCGGCCGGGACTTCCCCCGCGTCGGTCTTCACAGCGCGCACGTTGCCGTCGTCGTCGGCGAGCATCGCTTCGACGTTTTCGCCCAGGCGCACGTCGACGCCGTGCTCTCGCATGCGTTCGGCTATCCAGGTGGACTCCCGCGAATCGATGGCCATGGGCCAGTACCAGTCCTCCCGGATGAGGAACGTGACCTGCTTTTTGGCCGCGCGGAGGACTTCGACGGCTTCGATCCCCACGAGCCCTCCGCCGATGACGACCGCCCGTTCGAGGGGGCGCTCACGCTTTTCGGCTGCGGAGGCTCTGTGCAGATACGGCGAATCTTCGGTCGTAGAGCCGAGGTGGGCATCCGCCCGGGGAGGGCGCTCGCGTACGGTTGGGCCGTAGACCTCCTTTTCGAACCATTCGAGGTCTTGGAGGGTGACGAAGTGGCCGACGCCCCGAAGGTCCGAGCCCGGCCACGGGCCCCGGCGCGGGGCCGAGCCGCACGCGATGATCAAGCGATCGTAGGACAGGGCGTCCTGATCGCCGGCGAGCCGAAGAAGCTCACGTTCCGTGTCGACGCCTACGGCCCGGGCGCGCACTCGGGTGAAGCCCTGCCGCGCATAGAGATCGCGCTCGTACGGCTCGATGCCCCGGTGGTCCAGCTGCCCGGAGTGCACCCACATGAGCGCGGTTCGCGAGAAGAAGTGATCCGACTCTTCCGAGACGATGGTGATCGGCCACGAGGGCTCCCGGGCTCGGACGCCGAGCGCCGCTTGCATTCCGGCGATGCCGTTGCCGACGATGACTACATGGGTGCTCATGGCTGCGGCACGTCCCTATGCGCGTCGTATGGGTTCGTTACGCTCGGGGGCGTCGCGACGCCCTACGTCACATTTCGGCGACGCCAACGACCCGGCGTGCGTTGAGGATCGCTACGCCGGTCGCCTCGACGCTGGCCGGGCGGCCCATGCTGTCGATGCCGACGGTGCAGTCCCCGACGACGAAGAAGCGCTCGGAGCCGACGAGGTGGTCGGAGACTCGGACCTCGCCTGGGAGATAGAGGGCGCCCATCACGACCCCGTGCTCGAGCAGGCACGAGACCTGGCGCTTTGTATCGCCCTGGGTCCGGGGATCGACCGCCGCGCCTTCCCCGGGGATGATCAAGACGGTGGCTGACCGGGCGAGGGCAAAGAACGCCAGGGGATCACCGCCCTGGGGCAGGGTCACGTCCGTGAGGGTGAAGAACTTCGACTTTTCGAGCAGCCCGAAGAGGGTCTCCTCGGCGGGAACGTGAAAGGACCCGACGACCCACCCGCTGGTGGTGTAGATCCTCGACGTCACCTGAGTATGCGGCGTATGTGGCGCGTCCCCCATCACCCACGAGCATAGGCCGCCGAGCCCCGACCCCGAAAGGGATTTGTTCCCATGCGCCCCGACGACGTCATCGACCTCCTAGATCGCCTGCACCCCCTCTGGGAACTCCCCCGGACAGGATGGCTTCTGCGCGGAATACGCCCGTGTGAATCCCTCGCCGAACATTCCTTCGGGGTGGCCCTGGTCACCATGGCGATGGTCGACGCCCTCCGGGAAGAGGGGGCCACGGTGGACGGAGAACGCGCCCTGCGCATGGCTTTGCTGCACGACGCTCCGGAGGCCGCTACCGGGGACGTGCCCATGCCCGTCAAGACCGCCGAGCTCCAGCGTGCCATGAAGGAGGCCGAGGCCCAGATCGCCGACCGGCTGCTCCCGGCGCCCTACGCCGGCCTAGTGCACGAGGTCGAGGCTGGAGTAAGCCTCGAAGCGCGCATCGTGAAGGCAGCGGACAAGGTCCAGATGATGATTCGCGCCCACGCCTACGAGGCCCAGGGGCGAGGGCGGCTCGATGAGTTTTGGGAAAACTCCGGCAACTTCAGGGACCAGGACCTCTCCTTCGCCAAGCGCATATTTGACGCTCTCCGCGCCCGGGGTGGGCGCTGACCCGGGTCCGGTTGCACACGATACTCGCGTCCCGTAGGTTCCGCGCCTTCTCATGGAGGGGTAAAGATGACCCGATTGAACTTGGTTTGGATTCTCACGGCGCTCGCGGTTCCCGCCTTCGCCATCGGCTGCGGCGACGACGGTAGGGTCGACACCGACAGCGGCATGGGCGACTCGTCGACGCCGACCGACTCGAGCACCCCGACCGACTCGGGCACGCCGACGGACACCGGCACGATGCCCGGTGACGACGGCAACGACGATTTCTCCGAGGCCGCGGCCATCACCGTCGGTGACGGCATGGGCGCCATGGCAGCCATCCAGGTCCCCGAGGACGCCGACTTCTTCTCCTTCGACCTCACCGAGGGCGACTGGGCCATCCTCGACATCGAGGCCAACCCCGACGACGACACCGACATGGTCGACACCGTCGTCCAGCTTTTCGACTCGTCCATGACGATGATCGCCGAAAACGACGACGGGGTGCCCCGCGTCAACACCGACTCTGAGATCTTCTATCTCGTGCCCGCCACCGGCACCTACTACGCCAAGGTCCTCGAGTTCTCCGACTGGAACGGCGATACGGCGGAGGGCATGGCGAGCTACACGTACACGCTCACCGTCGGCACCGTGGACCCGATGGCTGCGGTCGTTACCATCGACGCTGAAGCCGGCGACGACGCGGCCAGCGCCCAGTTCCTGAAGTTCGACACGAACACCGGATTCGTATTCGGCACCTTCGAGGACGACTCGGACGTCGACGTCTTCTCGTTTACGATCATCGCCGACCAGTTCCTCGACGTGAACATGATGCCCGCCGGCGTGAACGGCCACGGGTCGACCAGCGCCATTGGTAACATCTGGATTTCCGACGTCGCCGGCACCGAGATCATCGGCCGCCTCAACAACTCGAGCGGTGACTACGTCGACTTCGGCCCGGCCCTGCCCGCCGGCGACTACGTCCTGCACGTCGAACACGGGGGCACCGCCGCCGGTGCCAACGACTTCTTCATGGTCAAGGCTCTCAAGTCCGGCGACAACCCCGCCGAGATGGGTGAAGCCACCAACGGTGTGATCGCCACCAGCGAGGCCCTCACCCAGACGCGCGACATGGAGATGGTGAACCGAGGCTTCATCCTCGCCCAGATGCCCACCCCCGCCGACATCGACTACTTCTCTTTCGAGGTCGCGGCCGGCGAATCCACTTCGGTCTTTTGCGGCAGCAAGAGCAGCGGCAGCGGCGTCGACGGGCTGACCCTCGAGGTCCGCGATTCGTCGGACGCCCTGGTCTCCATGGGCAGCGCCGCCGAGAGCGTGACCGACGGGGCTTCGCTCACGGATCTCATGCTCACCGCCGGCACCTACCACATTCGCCTCAGCCGCGGCGCCCAGGACGCCACCGTCACCAGCACCTTCGTCCGATGCGGCGTGGCCAGCGCCGTGCCCATGGCCGCTCCCTGACCAAACGGTAGTCGTGCGCTTCGGGCGTCTCGGGTACACTCTCGCTTCGTGCGTTGTTGTCCCAAGTGCCATCGGGTCTGGGCCGAGGCCAACGAGTTCTGTCCGTCGGACGGAGCTGAACTCCAAGAGATCACGGAGACCCACGACCCCCTCGTCGGGGTCGTCCTCGATAACCGCTACGAGCTGAAGGAAATCCTCGGCGCGGGCGGCATGGGTTTCGTCTACCTCGCGAAGCAGCGTGGCCTCTCTCGGGAGGTCGCGGTCAAGATGCTCTACGCTGAGCGGACCCGGGATGCTCAGAACCTGCGCCGTTTCCGCCGCGAGGC
>JAFDCW010000046.1 GCA_019312705.1 Deltaproteobacteria bacterium | reverse complement strand
GTCCGGACGAAGATACGAATCCGGCGGGATGCGCTGACGAGGTAGTCGCTCAACGCCTGAGTGCCGATGTAGTCCAACTCGGCAAACCCCGAGGACGTCGTCCGGGCGCTCTGGGACGGCATCGTGCCTAGGAGCTGGACTCCTAGGGCCGGGTCGAGGTCGACGGCGCCCTCCGGTCCCCAGAAGACCTGCACGCTTTCGAGATCGATGCTGAGGGTGTTCGCCTGAACCGTGTAGGGGAGCTCGACGACTTCGATCGCGTCGACGCTGCGAAAGAGGAAGGAGAGATCGCCGGTCAGCTCGTCGAAGTCGATGACGCCGGCGACATCCGACGTAATCGTTCGGGGTGCTGGGTTGCAGAGAGAGCGCTCGCAGGTGAGCGTCAAGAGCTCGGAGGACGGACACACGCCATCGGCGGGGCAGGGGAGATCGGCGATGCGGCCGTCATCCTGAAGCGACATCGGCACCTCGACGGAGGCGGCGCTGACGGAAAATGAGATCTCACCGGTCTCGAAGGTGGTGGCCGCGAGGTCGCCACACGACGCAAGGGGGCCGACGAAGAACAGCGCCATGAGAATTCGCCCGAGACCAATACGACCGGCAGCCATGCCCGCATTATAGAAAGTCTGCGCGACGGCGGCAAAGCATCGACGAACCACGCAGAACCACACAGGACCACACAGGACCACACAGGACCGCCGAGTCAGGGGCGCTGGGTGAGCACCGCACCGGGCACGACTTCGACCTCATAGACCTGCTGGGGGTCCGGCTGTGCAGCGACGGAGATCGCCGCGGCGGCCCCACCGGCCAACACCGCGAGGCCAGCCCATACGTACCATCGTCGATAGAACGGCACAGCCTCGGGCGGTGGCGGTAGAACCGCGCGCCCATCGAGCCAAATCGCGCCGGTGCCTTGGCCGACGCGTACGCGCTCCCAGGGTTGGGGCGTGGCCGCCGACAAGACGAAGGGCACTTCGTCGAGGGCGAGGCGCAGGGGCTCATCGCAGCTCCCGTTCATGCAGCGGATCAGGAGGGCACGGTCTTCGGGGCCTGCACCGACCCTCGCGATCCACACCGCGTCAACGCCGAGGCTCGCTCCCTGGTGAACCGCGTCCGCTGGGTCGAATCGCGCCGACGCGGCCACGAGGCGCCGCGCCGCCGTGACGAGGCGATCGGGGGTGAGTTCGACATCCACCGGGGGCCGTCGCCCCTCGAACACGTCCAGGACCGAACCCCACGGAGTCATGCCCGGGGCTTCGACGCGCAGAACGTGGGTACCGACCGGTGCCCGGACGATCCGCGGCGCGATGCCTACCTCGCGATCGTCGAGGAAGATGCGGGCGCCGGCCGACGCCGCGCGCACCTCGAAGCTTCCCCGGGGACGTCGGGCCACCGCGGCGAGGATCCCTGCGGCGCGTTCGACGACCGCTGGAGGCGCCTCGGCGGCGCGCACCCCTCGGCTCGGGTCCAGGGTCGCAGCCCGGGCGAAAGCATCCTCGGCGAGGTCCGGGAGACCGGCTTGGGCAGCCGTGATTCCGAGGGTCGTTTGCACCTCCGCGATCCAGGCCGCGGCTCCGGGCACATCCGCGAGGGACCGGGTCAGGGCCGCGGCGCGCTGGAGTTCGGCGAGGGCGCGGGCCTCCATGAGCCCGGCGGTGTTCGCTCGGGCGGCGATGAGCAGGCGTTCGACTCGGCGAAACGCGTCGACCCGGTCGACCGAAAGGGTGCCGAGCTCCGATACGCGGCCTTCGGCCCAACCCACGGGCTCGCGCATCACGCCGAACCCGGCCATGCGAGCGGCCCGCTCGATGTGGGTGGCGAAGGCGCGCACCCGACCCGGCGGAGCGAGTTCCTCGGCACTGACCAGGACCACGGCCTGCGCCGGGCCCTGGGCAAGGGCGGTCGTGCACGGGGAAAAACCCAGCAAAACCAATGAAATGATCAGGGACCGGAGCATCACCGACGTTGACGATGCCGGGCCCCGGCGAGAGTGGTCAACTCCAGGGTGAACGGGCCCCTGAAAGGGGGCTCGATCACGAGGCATTGAAGATCGGGCAGACAATGGCAGTCTTGAAGGGCAATGCGCCGGACTCTCCCCATCTTGGCCCTCATCGCAGCCGGCCTCTTTGGGCCAGTTTCGGCCGCCCGGGCCCAAAATGGGGCCTTCAACGATACCGAGACCCGGCGCCTCCAGCGCGGAGAACTCGTCACCCGAGCCCGGGAAGAGCGCCGGGGCAACCTCCTGCTCGTCGGCGGCACTTCTTTTCAGGTGGTGAACGCGCCCGCCGACACGGTTTGGCGGGCCATCCGAGATACCAGGGCCTACCGCCACTACCTGCCCCAGGTCGATCGAGTCCGGGTCGTGGGTACCGCCGGTGAGACGGAAACGGTGCGCATTTCTCACAGGCAGGGGCCCCTCGAGGCGGCCTATCACCTTCGGCTCACCTTCTCGGACAACCTGCAAACAGCGCAATTTCGCGTCGATCCGGCGCGAGACAACGACATTCGGGAGGGCTGGGGCTACCTGCGCGTTCAGCCCTATGGCCCGGATCGGTCGATGGTCACCTGGGCCATCCTGGCAGACGTCGGCAGCGGCATCGCCATGGGCCTGATGCGGGCCGAAGTACGCGAGTGGATCCTCCAGGTTCCGAGGCTGATGCGGGACTACTTGGGTTGGGCTCGGCCGCGCTACGAACAGTGACCAGCCTCTACTTGCACACAATTTCTGCGTCGCCTATGTTTCGCCCCCTTTTGTCGGGAAAAGCGACCCATGGACCAGATCGGCACCAAGCTTCAACAAATCGGCCTCGCCGTGATTGTCACCCTGCTGGCAGTCGTCTTCGCGCTGCAGTTCGGAGGCCCCCAAGCACAAGGGTGTGGCTCCGGCGGTGCGACTCACGCTGCCAAGGTTTTCGGTCAAACGATCACCTCCGGTGAGTTCGAGTCGTACTACAAGCTCGGTCAGTTTCATCGCTATCCGCGCGAGGTCG
The DNA here is from genome assembly GCA_019312705.1 of Deltaproteobacteria bacterium. The sequence goes on along the minus strand of JAFDCW010000046.1, from coordinate 18,314 downwards.
CCGAGCAGCAGAACTTCCGTGAGCACGTTCTGAACGGCCTCATCGAACGCGAGCTGCTCGCTCGGGCCGCCACCGAGGTCGGCTTCACGACCGAAGCCGAAGACTCGATGCGCAAGCTCGCCCGGGACGGCACGGCGCTGATTTCCCTCGGCGTCAATGCGCCGCCCAACTTGCCGAGCGGCGAAGTTCCGATGCCGGTCACGGACCAGGATGGAAACTTCGATATCGAAGGGGCCAAGCGCTACATCAAGTTCGGCCTCGGCCGGACCCTCGGAGAATTCGCCGACGCCCAAGCGCGGGAAGCACTGGCCCAGCGCATGCGCGAGATGGTGCTCTCGACGGTGACCGTCAGCCCCGAAGAGGTCTGGGACACCTTCCGGCGCGAGCGTGACACGGCGACCCTCGAGTACGTGCGTTTCACTCCGAGCTTCTTCGGCGAATCCCTCGAGCCGACCGACGATGAGCTCGACGCGTGGATCGGCGAAAACGCCGAAGAGGTCGACCGCGAGTACCAGGCGAACCGACACCGCTACACCGGACTCGAAAAGCAGGTCCGGTCGCGGCACATCCTGGTGCAGATCGACAGCGCGGGGACCGACGAGGAGAAGGAAGCCGCTCGGGCCAAGGCCACGGCGCTGCTCGGCCGAGCTCGCGGGGGCGAAGACTTCGAGGACCTGGCCCGGGACAACAGCGACGACACCGGCAGCGCACGGCGCGGCGGAGACCTCGGCTACAATCCCACCGGACGCATGGTGGCGGAGTTCGATGAAGCTCAGTTCGCCATGGAGATCGACGAGATCTCGGAGATCGTCGAGACCCAGTTCGGCTTCCACATCATCAAGGTCGTCGGCATCCGCGAAGGCGACGTGCCCGAGGACGAAGCGAAGCGCGAGCTCGCCGACCGTCTCTATCGCGACGCGCGCTCCTCAGATCTCGCCGAGGCCGCGGCAACCGATGCCCTCGAAGCTCTCCGCGGAGGCTCCTCGATCGAGCAGCTCGACATCACGCTCGGCGGAGCGCCGACGGCGAGCCCCGAAGGCCTCGAGACCGATGACGGCACGGAGCCAACCACCACTCCAGACGCTGGCGCCGAGTCGGTAGCCGAGACGCCCGAACGTGACCCCCGAGCGCCCCAGGCGTTGGAGACCCGGGCCTTCGGTCGGGCCGACTCGCCGATCACGGGCATCTCCGACAACGGGCCCATCGTCCGGGCCGCGTTCGAGCTCACCGCCGAGGACCGTGTCGCCGGCGAAGTCATCGAGGCCGGCGGCGAGTACTTCGTCATCCGACTCCTCGAGCGCTCGGTCGTGAACCGCGAAGACGTCGAGCCCGAGGTGGCCGAGCGCATGCGGAACGGCCTCATCGCCGCCAAGCGCCGCGAGGTCCTGCGGCTCTACGTGCAGCAGCTCCGCGATGCCGCCGTGGCGGAAGGCGCCATCCTCCGGAACGAAGACATCCTTGCGTACGACGATCCGGAGAACACCTGAGGCTGCGCATCGGCGCGGGGCTTCCCGTCGTCCTCACGCCGCTGCCGCATCTGCGCTCGGCGAGCATCGGTCTTTTTGTTCGCGCCGGCTCACGCTTCGAGGTTCCCGGCGACGGGGGCCTCAGCCACTTCCTCGAGCACATGCTCTTCCGGGGCACGAAAGAGCACCCGTCCGCCTACGAGCTGAACCTCGCGATCGAGGAGCTCGTAACGACGCTCGACGCGGTCACGAGCTCCGACTCGACGGTCTTCTCCCTCGACGTCCCCGGAGCCAACGCACCGGCGGCGATCGCGCTCCTCGGAGAGATGATCCGGGAACCCGTCTTCGGGGACATGCACGTGGAGAAGCGAATCATCCGCGAAGAGATCCTCGAGGGCCTCGACGACGATGAACACGACATCGACCCCGACGACATCGTCCGGCGTCTGCTCTTCGCGCCCCACGCCCTCGGCAACAAGATCACCGGGGACCTCGATGACGTCGAGCACTTCGACGAGACGGATCTCGCCCGCCACCTCTCTCGCCACTACGTCGCGGGCAATGCGACGCTCTCGGTCGCTGGCGCCTTCGATGTGACCGCGGTCCGGACCGCCGCCGAAGCGGCCTTCGGCGGGCTGCGCGATGGGGGGCGCACCACGACCCAGCCGCCGCAATTGGTCCACGGGAGCGACCGCTTCATTTTCGTGCACGACGAGGGCAGCCAGACGAGCGTGCGCGCTTCGTTCCCCACGTTCGGTGAACGGGACCCGAGGTCGCCGGCCCTCAGCCTGCTCGAACGCATCCTCGATGACGGCATGTCGACCCGCGTGCACCGGCGAATCATCGACGAACATGGCCTGGCCTACGAGGCCTTCGGTGCCGTCGAACTCTTCGAGGACGTCGGTGCCCTCGACCTCGGCGCGAGCGTCGCCCACGAAAAGGCACCGGAGGCCCTCCGGGCGCTGCTCGAACTGACGACCGAGCTCCGGGGCGGCACCATCACGGACCGAGAGCTCGACAAGGCGAAACGCCGAGCCCTCTGGGACCTCGAGACGCTCGTCGACGAGCCCGGGGCGATGGCCGACTTCTACGGCGCGGCCGCCCTCCTCGAGATCGAAGAGTCCCCAGAGGAGGTAGCCCAGCGCCTCCGGGCCGTGACCATCTCCGACGTCGAAGCGGTAGGCGAGGAACTCCTGGCGCCGGACCAACTACGCGTCGCCTGCGTCGGCATCGACGAGGGCACCCGAAGTGCCGAGGTGCGGGCCGTCTTCGAAGACTGGACGGGCTGAGCGTCAGCGCCCTGATACGCTGGGGCCATGTCCGAAGCATTGACCCGGAGCGAAATGGTCGTCCTCGCCGGAGCCATTCGCGAGATGATGAAGGCGGACGGGAGCGTCTCCCACGCGGAGGTGGAGACCGCCGTGGCGGTGGCCGATAAACTCGCGCTGCCCGCAGAGGAATGGGACGCCATCTGGGAAGAAGCCGCGCGCAAGCTACCCACCGCGGAGGCGGTCAAGGCGGGCGCCGCGGAACTCTACCGGCAGGAGGCCCGGGAAGTCGTCTACGAGATCCTGCACGAAGTCGCCACCCACGACGAGATCGTCGATTCGGAGTGGGACCTGCTCGAGTGGCTCGACGAGACCTGGCGCTTCTCCGACGACCAGAAGGGCAGCTGAACCCTGCCTGGTGCAAAACAGTGCTCAGAATCGTGAGAAGACGAGGATTGCATTGTGGGCGAGGTGGGCGAGGACGGGCACCAAGGTGGAGCCGGACCGCCAACGCAACGCCGTGAAGACGATGCCCGCGAAGAGCACCGAAGAGGCGGCGCCCCAATTGCCCCACTGCTGCGGCAGGTGAGCGAGGGCGAAGAGCACGATGGTGACGAGGAAGGCGCGACCTCCGCCGAGGCGGCGCTCGAGGTTTCCGAAGATGAGGCCGCGGAAGAAGAGCTCCTCGGCGACGGGGACGACCACGGAGACGAGACCGAGGGCGAGGGCGCCGCTCGAAAACGCGACGAGGGATTCGATCGACGCTTGGCTGGTCGATGGCACGAAGGCGCCGATGAGGTTGCCGAGGAAAGCGACGAGCACGCCTAGGACCGGCGCGACCGCCACGAGATAGAGGCGCTTCGGAGGCACTAGGCCGAGGCGCTGGGTGCGCGTCCAGGCGGCGAGGGGCGGGACTAGGGCGAGGGCGAGGCCGACCTCGAGGGCGGCGATGACCAGCCCGCGGCCATAGGCAGAGACGCTTCCACTGAAGGGCACGAAGGCCAGGGCGAAGAGGCCCAGAATGAAGGCGAGGGTGCCGATGAAGGTGGGTGCGACGGAGGAGCGGGGTGTGAGGGTGGGGGCCGGGGCCGGCGCAGGGGGGGGTACCGAGAGGCCGAGAGAGAGGGCGAGGGCCCCCGCGAGCACGAAGAGCAGCGTCCAGAAGTCGTCATCACCGAGAGAGGAGGTCGCGGCGATGCGGGCGACGAGGGGTGTCTCTCGAATCGACGGCGGAAGCTCGCGGCCAGGCTCCGGTCCCACTCCCGGCTCCGGTCGACTGGCGTCGCCCATACGCCTTCTTGGGACCTCAGGCCAAACGGCCTCGATGGCATACGTGCCGCCGATGGGAATGTCGTCGCCGCGGCCGAGGGTCAGGCAGCTGCCCCAGGGAGCGCGGCGAACCCGGCCGAGGAGTTCGGCGTCGACCGGGGCCTCGATCACGATGCCCTCGTCTTCTGGGTGCCACACCATGAAGTCGACCGCGCCAACCCAGCTCTCGTCGAGGTCCGCCTCGGCGCACACCTCGAAGAGCACGGAAGAGCCGGCGTTGATCTCGGCGCGCACCAACTCGCGGTGAGGCTCGCCGCCAGTGGCCTCGAGTTGGGTGGGCGGCGAATAGGCGTCCACCTCGGCGCCGGCGAGAGCAACGACCCTCTGGCCCCCGAGGCCTAGGCCGCCGAGCAGCAAGAAGGCGCCGAGGACGGTCAGCATGCGCCGGGCCCGGTCGATCCCCGAGACCCGCCCCGGAGGAGGCGGAAACGCCCCATCGCCGGGCACGGCGCCTTCCGGGCTGCCTTCCTGGCTGCCTTCCGGGCTGCCTTCCGGGCTGCCTTCCGGGTTCGCTTCCTGATCCCCTCCCACGGCGGCGATGGTAAACCACCGGTCGTGGTCCCAGGAGAGGCAACCGGACGGTTCTTGGGGTTCTTGTTGGCCTCGCCGACGACTTCCCTCCGGTATCGCCTCTACTGCCGCGCCTTTTCCGCGGCCTCGGCGATTCATCTGCTGCTCCCGGACGCCCTCGACGAGGCCTGGCTCACCCCGAACGCCGCCTACTGGCTCGGAGCCGCGCTCATCGCCGGCAATGGCTGCGCGCTCGGGTGGCTGCTCGCGGCGGTCGGCCTCGGGGCCCCCCTGCTCTTCCTCGGAGACCAACTGACCCAAAGCGTCTATCTGCTCGCCTGCGCCTGCTCGGCGTTGGTTTGCTTCGTCGGGCCCGGGGCAGGTCGACCCGGGCGCCTCGAGGAGAGCCTGCCCGCCGCCGTCGGCACCCTGACCGTCGGGGTCTACGCGATCGCCGCTCTGCACAAGCTCAACAGCGGCTTCTTCGACCCCCAGCTGAGCTGCGCCAACGGTGGCCTCGCGATCCTCGCCGACAACTGGGCTCTCCCGCTGCCCTCGGCCGCGATGACGGCGGCCCTCTGGCCCCCGGTGTTCCTGGTGGTCGAGGCCTCGGTGGTGGTGCTTCTCGTCGTACGCCCGGTCTTCGGGATGATGCTGGCGGCGGCGATGCACATCCCCCTGACCATCGTCTTTGCCCCGTCCTTCGCGTTCACGATGATCTCGGGCTGGGTATGCCTCCTGCGCGAAGACGAGGTCGCCCACCTGCTCGGGACGATGCGGCGGCGCTACCGGCTCATCGTCGGCATCGGGGCCGTCCTCGGCATCGGCAGCTTCGGCCTCTATCTCGTGCGCCACTGGGTCGTCTACCCGTGGTGGTCGTTCAAAGAAGGGCTGCTTTGGGTCCTCTTGGCCTGGCTGGTGGTCGGCTGGGGCGACGGCCGCCAGAGCCGGGAGGGAAGCGAGGACGCCCCGCGCGCCCATCTCTTTCGAACGCCCTTTCCGACCTCGATCACGGGACGCCACGGCCGGGCCCTCGCAGGTGTGGTCGGCGCGGTCTGGGTGCTCAACGCCCTGACCCCCTACACGGGCCTGCGCTATCACCAGGCCGGGGCGATGCTCTCGAACCTCCGCATCGACGAGGGCTGCTGGAACAGCGCGATCTTCCCCGAGGCGATGCGCATTTCCGACCCCTACGTGCGGATCGACGAGGTGGAGGTCGGGGGGTCCGCTTCGGACCAGGGAGAGCTCGAAGCGACGTTCCTCAACAGCCTCTGGAACCGCGGCTCCCTCGAACGCCAGAGGGAGCATGCTTGCCGATGGGGGGGAAGACCCATCTCCATCGCCGGGACCTACGCCGGCGAGGCCTTCGCCGTCACCGACCTATGCGAAACGCCGTGGCCCCTCGGCCAACCGCCGCTGCCCCACGCCCGAGGCTTCCAGGAGAACCTCTCCCGAGAATGCGCCCAGGCGTGCATTCACTAGGGGGCGCCTTACTCGGCCAGGTTCACCCAATGGGCTTCGCCATCCGGGCCCCACTCCTTTTTCCAGATGGGCACCGTCTCCTTCACGCGGTCGATCACCAACCGACAGGCCTCGAAGGCGTCGGCGCGATGGGCCGAGCTCGCGGCCACGACGACCGCGAGATCACCTACCAGAAGCTTTCCCACGCGATGGGTCATGGCGAGGCGTACACCGGGCATTTCCTCAGTGATCTTAGCGAGTACGCGGATTGCGTCCTTCTCCGCGAGCTCCGGATGAGCCTCGTAATCGAGACGTGCGACGGGCTTCCCGTCGGCGTGGTCGCGCACCGTTCCGACGAAGAGAGCGACGCCTCCGGCCCCCGGATGCAGCACCGCCGTGAGGCACTCGTCGAGGGACGTTGATGGCCACGCGCATGCGCTCAACGTATCCCCCGAGGCGAGGGTGACGCTCGGCGAGGACCTCGAGCATGGCGCCCGCGGAGAGTTCCTCCGCTTCGACGCGAATCTCTTCTTCATCACACCCCGCGAGATCCCGGGCGGCGGCGAAGTATCGGACGGTGATCTCCATGACGGCACTCCTCGAGGATCGCGGCGCAGCCACACAGCTCCTTGACCGCGATCCGCGCGGAGCTTAGCGTGGGCGAAGGGTCGTGGCGAAGAGGCAAGAACGATTCGAGTTCGTCGAGAATTCGAAACAAGAGAACGACGCGCAGAACGCGCGTAAGAGAGGAGGCGGGCAGCCCTCTTCTCCCTCTCCCTCTGCTCGTACTGGGCGCCGGCGCACGGCAGTCGGCAAGGCTGCGCCCTCGACGCAAATCCCGCTGCTCTTCCGCGGCGACCACGACACCCTCGAAGAAGCAGCCCGCCGCGCCCTCGAGCGACGCCTCGGGGGTCTGCTACGCGAGCCGATCAGCGTCTCCATCACGAACAACCGCCACACCATGCTCTCGACGCGACGCTCTGGCCGGGTGACCCACCTGCGCTTGCACCACATGTTCCTCGACGCCGACGATACGACCGTCCGCGCCATGGCTCGGTACCTCGAACGTGGCGAGCGCCGAGCGTCGGAGCGCCTCGACTCGTTCATCGAAGCCAACCACCACCTCATCAGCAAGGGCCGGACGCGCCGGACGCGGGTGCGCACCGAGGGTCGCTATCACGACCTCGGCGAGATCTTCACCGAAGTCGACGAGCTGTATTTCGGCGGCGGCACCGACGACGTACAGGTCACCTGGGGACGACGCCCACCGGCGAACCGCCGGGGCCGGCGCTCGGTCCGCCTCGGCACCTACGTGCAGGACGACCAGCTCATCCGCATGCACCCGGTGCTCGACCAAGACTGGGTACCGCGGTTCTTCGTAGCCTACGTGCTCTTCCACGAGATGCTCCACCACGTGGTGCCTGCGCCCCTGGTCAACGGAAAGAGGCGCTTTCATGGTCCGGAGTTCCGGAAGCGTGAGCGCAACTACCCTGATTACGCTCGGGCAATAGCCTGGGAAGAGACCAACCTCCGCCGCCTTTTGAGTACTTGAGCAGCATCGCCTGAGGCCCGCTCCGGGAGACACTGTTTAATCTCCGGGCGCGGCTGTTTCAGTCGAGGCGTTGTACGACGCGAGCGGTTCGCTCGCCGGTCACGTTCACGCGGACTCGTATGTCGGGGGGTTGGCCGAGGGGCCGGAGGCGGAGTCGGTGAGCGCCGACGGAGAGCGTGAGGCGAAGCGGCGTCTGTCCGAGGTGTCGTCCGCTTTCGTCGTAGACGTTGGCCCATCCCCCCGGCGTCGTGATGAAGGCGATGCCCTCGGTCGCGGCGACCGCCGCCGGCTCCATGGTGGGGGGCGGAGTTTCCATCATCGTCGGGCGACGCCACATGGCGCCGGGGTTGCGCCCTCGTCTCATCCCTGCGGGGCGTACGACGGACTCGTCCGGGTCCGCGACCGCGCCTTCGGCGGGCGGCTGCTCGCTCCCGGCATCGGGCGTGACGGGCTCCTGAGTGTTGTCATCGTGAGGCTGCTCGGCCCCTTGGCCGACGGTCGCGACCTGCGTCGGAGGCGGGACCGCGCCGGAACCATCGGACATCGTCGCCCACCCGACGGCGCCGCCGATCACCACGAACAAGAGGACCGCCGCTGCACCGAGGGCGGCATGCAGCATCGGTCGTCCCCCGACGGGATGAGACGGGGGCGCAATCCGCGCCTCGGGCGTTTGGGTGGCGCTAATCTCGACGGGCGCGACACCCGGCAAGAGGTCCGGGTCTACGGCCTCGACCTCGGACTCACTCACCTCGATGTGGCTGGTCACGACCGTCTCGTCGACCTCGCCCCGTTGGGCCGCGTCCATGATGGAGCGAACCTGCTGCCGGCCCCCGGGGAAGACCTCGTCCATCCATTCCGCAAGCTCGACCGCATCGGCGGGCTCGCCGGTGGAACCCGCGTAGCGGCTGAGGTCCCGACCCAACGCCCGGGCCGTTGGATAACGCTGGTCCCGATCCCGGGAGAGAGCCTTCAACACGATCTCGTCGAGGCGTTCGTCCAGCGACGGTCGGTAGTAGCTCGGCGGCGGAATCGGCTCATTGAGCATCGCGGTGAGCGTCTGTGCGGTCGTGTCCCGACGGAAGAGACGCCGCAGGGTCAGCATCTCCCAAAGCACCACCCCGAGGGCCCATACATCCGCCCGCCGGTCGAGGTCTCCGCCCCGGGACTGCTCCGGCGCCATGTAGCTGAACTTGCCCTTCACCTGACCGGCCGTCGTGTGATGCACGCGGTCCGAGGCGCTGGCGATGCCGAAATCGACGACCTTCACGTTGCCGTCGAAGGTCACGAAGAGATTCTGCGGCGAGACGTCTCGGTGAACGACCTGGAGGTTGGCCCCGTCGCGCCCTTTCAGCTCGTGGGCCGCGTGCAGCCCCTCGCTGGCGTCCGCGATGATCTTGCACGCGATCATCGGCAGCCGCGCCGAGTCCAGCTGCTCGAAGTTCTTGCGGATGGTCCTCATGGTCCGCGAGAGTGGCTCGCCCATGAGGTACTCCATCGCGATGAAGTAGGTGCCGTCGGACTCTCCGAAGTCGAAGACCTGGCAGACGTTGGCGTGGTGGATGCGCGACGCGATGCGCGCCTCGTCGAGGAACATCTCGACGAAGGCCTCCTCCTCGGCGAGGTGGGGGTGGATCCGCTTGAGGGCGTTGACCTTCTCGAAGCCGCCGGGACCCGTGACCGTTGCGAGGAAGACCGTCGCCATACCCCCGGAGGCCACCTGGGCCGCGAGGTAATAGCGGCCCAGCTGGGTGCCCACGGCCGCCGCGGAGCTGACGTGGGCAGCGGTCGTGCGGCCAGTCCCGCCGGTGTCGCCCGTTCGGCCGGTGCGCCCGGTCCCGCCGGACTCGGATGAATCAGTCAGGGCTGCACCATGGGCGGCATCAGCGCCGTATTGCTGCTGCCCGAACCGGCAACGAGCACGGCGATGAGGATTACCGCGCCCACGACCAAGGCGCCGCCGCCGACCAGGAAGGGCCACAGGGGCACGCCGCCGTCGTCGCGATCGTCGCCATCGTCAGGGTGGGTAGGAATAATCTCGATGCCCGTGCCCCCCGTGGACCCCGCCTCGCGGCCCGGCAGGTCCCGGATGAGGCTCGAAAACGGGTCGTCCGGCGTGCCATCGGTCGCGACGACCGCGCCCCCAGGGCCGACCGCCTCGGCGTAGACCTCGAGGGTGGTGTCCGGGGCCCCAGGCATCTCGAGGGCGGAATTGCTGCGGTGAGTCCAGGCGTTGCCGGGAGCCCGGGCCCCGAGGCGTAGCTCCTGAACGATGCCGCTCGTATCGTGCTGCACGCGCGCGCCGAGGCGCACGCCGTTGGACTGGATCTCCGCATCGACGCTCACCGTGATCTGCCCCGTCGTCCGAGCCTTCGCGCGGTCAAAGGCCTCCCGAACGACGGGCGGGACCTGCCGACCAAACTGGTGGTCCGGCTCGAGGGACGCGAGACGCATGAGATCGGTCTCGAGGTCGTCGGCGTTGCCGAGGGTGTGGTGGACCAGGGCTCGCCACTCGTAGAGTTGAATGAGGTCGTCACGGGTGAGGTCGCCGGCCTCTTCGGCTCGGTGGAAGACCTCGAGAGCGGATTCGAACTCGGCCTCGTCGAAGAGGCGCGCGGCCTCATCGAGGATCGGGTGGGCGTGAGCATGCCCAGCGCTGGCGACGACGAGAGCCACCGCAAACGAGACAACGAGCGTAAAACGAGCCATTAGCCGACCGAAGTATGCCATCGGGATGCCTATCCAGCCACTCAACTACCCTTGTGACCCTGGTCCGGTGGGGGTTGTTGGGCCGGGGGTCGAAAATCGAGTGACTCGGGGCTTTGATCGCCCGTTTGGTTGCGATGATCGGACACTTCCGGGATCATCGATAGACCCATGGGCTCGCCCACGACTCCGTCGATCGCGTTTCTGGCCGTTTTGCTCGGCGCCGCCGGCCTTCTGGGCTGCGGCTCCGAGGACGCGGGTGGCACTTCGCCGGCCGCGACGGACCCGACGACCGAAGCGCCACCTCCCGCAGAAACCGAGGCAGTGGAAGATGTGGAACCGGGTCGCGACCTCGCGGGCCTCCGAGCCCTGGTCAACGACGACGGGACGATCACCCTCTCGGGCACGGATCGGTGGGGCGAGCGCTTCGAAACGACCTACGCCGACCTGAGCTTCTTCGCGGGATCGGTGCCGGTCTGGAAGCGCATGGTGACCGACGACCAGGGCGCGGCCCTCGAAGCGTTCGTCGCCGAGCTCGAGGGCGCGGCTCCCCCCCAAGACCAAGAAGTCCCAGAAATCCCAGAAATCCCAGAAGAGGAAGCAGTAGAAGAAGAGTGACCCGGGTCACGCAAAGCCTCGTGGCCCTCGTGGTCATTTTGGGCACGGCCACCTGGTCGGCCCCGGCCGGGGCCCAGGAGCTCTTCGACCGCTTTGCGCCAGACATCGAGGTCTTCGGCATCATCAACCTCGAGTCCGAGGGCGACAGCGCCTTCAACCCGGGGGTGGGCGGCGCGATTCACCTCTCGGTCAACCTCCTTCCGGGCGTCGGCCTGCACGGCGGCACGCAGTTCTTCGTGCTCGCCCCCGCATCCCACCCGTCCACGTACTACCTGGGCACGCGCCTCGGCGCGCGGCTGCACCCGACGCGGTACTTCGACATCTGGGGAGATGGATACGTCGAAGGTCATTGGATCTGGGGCATCTCCGAGCATCAGATCAGCGCCCACGGCTTCGACATCGGCATCGGCTACGATTTTCCCCTGGCCCCGATCATCGGCATCGGCCCCTTCGTGCGCTTCAGCTGGATGAAGGACCCGGGCGCCAGCAACCCGATGTTCCTCTCCTTCGGGGTCTCGGTCAGCTTGATGACCTTCACCCGCCACGGCGAGGACGTGCCCGACGAGGACCTCGACGGAGTGCCCGACCACGAGGATATCTGCCCCGCGATCCCCATCGGCCGCCACCCGGACCCCCACAACGCCGGCTGCCCGGCCCGGGACCGTGACGAAGACGGCCTCGTCGACCCCGAAGACGCCTGCCCCTCGGAGCCGATGTGGCCCCATCCAGACACGGACCACCCGGGCTGCCCCCTCGCGGACGCCGACGGAGACGGCGTCCCCGACGACCACGACCTCTGCCCCAATACCTTCGCCCCCGACGGCGGCGACGCACTTAGAGAAGGCTGTCTCGAAAGCGACTCACCTTTCTGACCAATGGCGCCCACTCACGCCATTCGCCGGCTTACGTCCTCGCCGCCGGCCTCGAAATACCTTTGGTATTCCTTCGGCCGACGCCTGCGGGCGCGCTCGGCGACTGACGCAAGTGGACGCCATTGGCCCAACTGGGTCAGCTAGTCCTTCGGGACACGTGGACGCGAGTGAGCACCGATGGCCGGGGCATTCGCGACCGACCCTTGGCTCAAACTATTTCTTCTAGGCCGGCACGCTCGAGGCGCATGGCGCGGGCGCCGGTGATGGCGATCATGTGCAGGACCGACTGCACGGTCGCACCTTGCTGGAGGGCGTTGACCGAACGCTTCATGCCGAGGACCAGGGGGCCGATGACCTCTCCGCCGCCGGTCGCCGCGAGCAGTTTGTAGGCGATGTTCCCCGAGTCGAGATTCGGGAAGATGAGCACGTTCGCTGCGCCCTCGAGAGTAGAGAAGGGATACGGGGCGCGCAGCTCCGGGATGAGGGCCACGTCGGCCTGCATCTCTCCGTCGACCATCAGGTCGGGTCGCATCTCTCTCACCCGCGCGGTGGCTGCGGCCGCCTTGGCCGAGGACTGGTGCTTGGCGTCGCCAAAGTTCGAGAAGGACAGCATCGCCACCCGCGGCTTGATGCCGAGCTCTTCGACGAGCTCCGCCGCGAGCACCGCAGTCTCGGCCATGGTCTCGGCGCTCGGGTCGATGTTGATGGTGGTATCCGCCAGGAACTTCACGTCGTCCTTGGTGATGACGATGTAGAGCCCCGCAGCGTGGCCCCGACCGCCCCGGGTCCCGATGATCTGGAGCGCGGGGCGGATGGTCTCCCGATAGTTCGAGCTCATGCCGCTGATCAGCCCGTCGGCGTCACCGGTCGCGACCATCATCATCCCGTAAACGGTCCGTCGCGCCTGAACGAGGCGCCCGGCGGTCGCCGCGGTCATGCCGTGGCGCTGGCGCCGCTGGAAGAGCAGCTCCGCGTACTCCGAGACCTTGGGCAAGCTGTCCCGGGGGACGACCTCGATGCCGTCGAGGCTGATGCCCATGCGCTGGGCGGCTGCATCGATTCGGTCCTGGCGGGCGATGAGCACCGGGTGGGCGATTTCGTCGTCGACGGCGATGCGGGCTGCTTGGATGATCCTCTCGTCCTCTCCCTCGGGGAAGACGATTCGCTTCATGTCGGAGCGGGCGACCTCGGTGATCTGGTTCATCACGCGCCGCGCCGGCGAGAGCTTGGTGGTGAGCGTATGGCGGTACTCGGCCATGTCGACGGGGCGCGTCGCGACGCCGGTGTCGATCGCTGCCTGGGCGACCGCCGGGGCCACCCAGTAGAGCGCGCGTTCATCCATCGGTTTGGGGATGACGTAGTCCGGACCGAAGCGAATCGCGCTGCCACCGTAGGCCGACATGACGGCCTCGGGCACGCCCTCGCGGGCGAGCTGCGCCAGCGCCCCGGCGGCCGCCTGCTTCATCTCTTCATTGATGACCGTCGCCCCGACATCGAGGGCCCCCCGAAAGATGTAGGGGAAGCCGAGGACGTTGTTCACCTGGTTCGGGTAATCGGAGCGTCCGGTGCCGATGACGGCATCGGGTCGAGCCTCTCGGGCGGCCTCGTAGGAGATCTCCGGGTCCGGGTTGGCGAGGGCGAAGATGATCGGCTTGGGGGCCATCTTCTTCACCATCTCGGGGCTGACCAGGCCTCCGCTCGCGAGGCCGCACATGACGTCGACGCCATCGAAGGCGTCTTCGAGGGTATGCCGCGGGTCCGATGCGGGCACAGCAAACGCCGCCCGGAACTCTTCGACCGGCCCTTCGCGGTCCTGGCGCACGACACCGCGGCTGTCGATGAGCACGATGTTCTCTTGCTTCACACCGAAGCGCATCCAGAGGCCCATGCAGGAGATCGCCGCGGCCCCGGCCCCGATGCAGACCACCGAGAGCTCCTCGAGCTTCTTGCCCTGAACCCCCGCGGCGTTGATCAGCGCCGCCGACGAGATGATCGCCGTCCCGTGCTGGTCGTCGTGGAAGACGGGGATCTTCATGCGCTCGCGGAGGGCGCGCTCGACGACGAAGCAGTCCGGGGCGCGAATGTCCTCGAGGTTGATGCCGCCGAAGGTCGGCTCGAGGGCGGCAACGATCTCGATGAGCTTCTCCGGGTCGGTCTCGGCTACCTCGATGTCGAAGACATCGATGTCCGCGTAGCGCTTGAAGAGCACCGCCTTGCCCTCCATGACCGGCTTGGCCGCGAGGGGACCGATGTTGCCGAGGCCCAGGACCGCCGTGCCGTTGGTCACTACGGCGACGAGGTTCGATCGGGCGGTGTAGCGATCGACCGTTGACGGATCCCGGGCGATCTCCCGACAGGGCTCGGCGACCCCGGGGGAGTAAGCGAGGGAAAGGTCCCTTTGAGTCGCCACCGACTTGGTCGGAACGACCTCGATTTTTCCGGGCCGACCCTCTTCGTGATAGGCGAGGGCGTCTTCTCGGCGAATTGTCTTCATCAGCGTGGGTCCGATCGCCCGGAGCATAGGGATTTCGCCCCGAGGGAGCCAGGTCACTGGCGAAGGGCAAGTTGGATCAAGAGGCGGCGACATGGCCCAGGGCTCGCGTTCCCGCTATTATGTCGGCGTGACTTTCCGTAGGGCGTCCCCGGCTCTGCTCTTACCCTTGCTCTGGGCCGCGCTCTTGGCAGCGCTCGTAGCCGGCTGCGGCGGCGAAGCGTCGCCCCTCGCGTGGACGATCATCTTCGAAGACCCCACCGAGAAGGCCAGCACGGCGGTGGTCGCAACGCGCGTCCTCGAAGGGGGATGCGCCGGGAGCACCCAGGTCTACTTCGGCACCATCGACCTGCGAACCTCGAGCGCCGCGCCCCAGCCCGACGAGCTCGGGGAGGGGACCTATGGGTTCCTGATCGAAGCCCGGAGCCTCGACTGCGTCATCACCGACAGCACCTGCGACGAGCATACGCTGCCCCTCGAGGCCGCGGAGGTCGTCTCCACGTTCAGCGGCGATGGCGGTGCCGGCTCGGCCTGTGCACCCGGCCAGGAATGCGACGGGAACGGCAACTGCGTCACGCCGATCATGCCGGACGCCATGATGCCGCGGCCCTGTGAAGGCGAAGGCACCGCCTGCGGCGAAGGCGGGGTGGGCATCTGCCGCAGCGACGAGTGTTGCCTCGGATGCTGGACGGGGACGAGCTGCGAACGGGGCACCACGACCGCCGCCTGCGGCGCCGGCGGCGCCCTCTGCACCAGCTGCGACACCGGGGACACCTGCGGCGCTTCGTCGTGCGTCACCACCTCGACCGACCCGCAATTCTCTCTCTCGGCGACGACCAACATCTTCAAGGCCGAGGACGGCGCCTACTGGGCAAATGGCGACGACGGCATATTCATGCAGCTCGGCCCGGTCGCAGCCGCGGGCGGGGATTTCGCGCTGCGCGGCTACACCGGGGCGCTGCGCTTCGCCGACGTCGCCGCCGCCCAGGTCGCCACCGCGGCGATCGAAGCAGGCACCGGAGACCTCTACACCTGGGGCACCAACGCCGCCGGAGCCCTCGGCGCCGGCTCGAACGACTTCGGCCGAGTAGACGCCGCCCCAAACCAAATCGTCACCCTCGATACGTGGCTCTCGGTCGCGTCCGGCGATACCCACTTCTGCGCCATTCGGAGCGACGATACGCTCTGGTGCTGGGGCAAGAATACCGACGGGCAACTCGGGACCGGGGACAATACCTTCCGTTCGGTGCCGGCCCAGGTTGGCAGCAGTCGGTGGATTTCCGTATCGGCCTTCTTCGACCATACCTGCGGCATCCGCGACGACCGGTCCCTTCACTGTTGGGGCAAGAACGTAGACGGCCGCCTCGGGGACGGCAGCACCACGGACAAGAACAGCCCCTCCCGGGTCGGCACCGCGAACGATTGGTCCGTCGTCGCGACCGGCGTCGGCCATACCTGCGGCATCCGTGTAACCGGCGGCGCCCGGCGCCTCTACTGCTGGGGACGCACCAACTCGGGCGTGCTCGGCATCGGCGACACGACGGGCACGCCCAACGTCAACGAGCCCACCGAGGTGCGTGCCGACTTCACCACCTGGCAGACGGTGACCGCCGGCCAGTTCCACACCTGCGCCCTCATCGATCTCATGGGCGGCGGCCTCGAGGCCCTCTGCTGGGGCTTCGGCGGCTTCGGCGCCACGGGCATCGGCAGCATGGACCAGAGCAACGTGCCCACGCCGGTGGATATCGACCCCGCCGCCGGGTGGACCTCGATCTCCGCCGGTCTCGAAGCGACCTGCGGGGTGCAGGGCGGGATCCCCTACTGCTGGGGCGACAGCACCGACGGCTGGCTGGGCATCGGCATCACCGGCGACACCGCAACCTCACCGACCGCCGTCCTTCTGAATCCAGCACCGTAGCGTCGTTGGGCGACGCACACCGCGGCCAGCGCAAGGTTTTCGTCGATGCGCAGGAAAGATCTGGCCCCGCGGCGGCGTAGACTGACCCATGAAGTACCGTCGGCATGTTCTCTTGCTCATCTTTGGCCTGACGCTGACCGCTGGCTGCAACGGCAGGGAGCGCACCCGTCCGGGCAACCCCCGGAGCGGTGATTCGGCGCTGCCGATGAGTGACGGGGGCATGGTCGAGGATGCGGCATTCGACGCGTCGTCCGAAGACGGGGCCATGGTGGTCGAAGACGCCGGCGTGCCTGACGACGCGCGCGTGACGGACTCGGGCCCGCCGGTCGATTCGGGGACCCGCGATACGGGGACTCGCGATACGGGGACTCGCGATACGGGGACCCGCGATACGGGGCCCCCGACCTGTGCACCCGGCCCCGGCGCCCTCGCAATCGTCGAGGTGATGGTCGCGTCTCAAGGTGGATCGGATCCCGGCGAGTGGTTCGAGGTCGTCAACACCGGCTCCTGCGCCGTCGACCTGAGCGGCCTCGAGCTCGGAAGCCCGACCACGGACGGCGCACCGGTCACGCACACGGTTACGATGGGCCTACTCTCGCCGGGCGATCATCACGTCTTCGCGTTGAGCGGTGACCCGGCAGAGAACCACGATTTGCCTTGGGACTACGTGTACGGCACGGGTACGCGCAGTGATGTCTTCCTGGGAAACAGCGGTGACGTGCTCACGATCGCGTACGCCGGCGTCGAACTCGACCGCGTCGAGTGGTCCTCCGGAGATTATAGCCAAGGAGCGGCTCTGCAATACCCGCGGGGTGCGTCGTACTCCGCGAACGGCGATATCGGCCGGTGGTGCAACGCAACCCGATTGTATTCGAGGACCGGCGGCACCTATTTCGGGACGCCCGGCGCGCCGAACGATACCTGCCCGTAGGTCTTGACCATGCGTTCTTGGACCCGCCGAAGATGAGCTGAGTGCCCGGCCTTACGGGAGGGTCCCACCCCGGGGTACGGCGCCCTTGCAGCTGCGAGCGCTCGCCGAGACTGCACACCCGGCCCCGCGCGCTCGCGCAAGGGCGCCTCGCCGCTCGCGCCAAGTGGAGGCTGCGCTGGGGGCCACTTGGCACGCGCGGAGCCCCCGGGGTGAGACCCTCCCGCAAGGCCTCGAGTGAATCAGATGCGTCGCGCACGGCGCCTTCAAGTCGGAGCGGTCCAGCCGTCCAAATCAAAGGGCGACTTCTTCACCAGAACCGAATCCCACCATCCAAAAGTCATGGCGACGAGATGGTCGAGTTCGCGCGTGGCACTGCTCGGCTCCAAGCTTGCATCGGGTAGACAGGAAGCTGCCATCTCGCTCGCCTGGAGCATGTGACGAACGCCCACCGAGAATCCTTCGCCCGCATATGCGGCAAAGGCGGGGATATGCATCGCGCGAAGGTCGTCCAACGTGTACGGAATCTTCTCGTCGACGGTGCCGGCAGTGCGCTGATACTTGCACTCGATCGCCATCGCCTTGGCCGTGTCTTGGTGGAGGCAGAAGACATCGACGTGTCTGTTCTTGCCGATGATGCTCTTTCCGAGCGAAACCTCGCGGTACACGACGAGGCCCCGCTCACCGTAATTCCGACTGAGGTACGCCGCTATGAGATTGGAGTAGTCGCTACCGGTCATCGCGATCCCTTCTTCCTATAGTGCTAGGCCGAGTTGGTTCTTCGCCGGCTTCAGAAAGTCGGGAGCCCCTTCGGTCACTGCAGCGCCGGCAGCGATGAGCCGATCTCGTGAGATGTTGATGGCTTCTGCGCACGTATCATTTCCCATGAACCGCCGTCCGAGCTGAACGGCGGCGACCCCCGTGCCGCCCGCACCGAGGAATGGGTCCACCACGAGCTCCCCATCCGTCGTGCTCTGACGAATCAACACCTCGGAGACTTCGGAGGGCTTCTCAGTTGGGTAGCCTCTTTAGATACGCGACGATTGAATGATGTCCGGCACCCCCAAGTCGTTGAGCTTTCGCTTCCCCTTCTCGAAGAAGAGAATGAGCTCGTAACGCGCGCGGTAGTGGTAGCCCATCCCGATCTTCATCTTGTCCCAGACGATTGGCTTCCAGAAGCGGAAGCCAACGCGCTCGG
>JAFDCW010000045.1 GCA_019312705.1 Deltaproteobacteria bacterium | reverse complement strand
AACTGGATTTCACGGAGATCGGCCTTGTAGCGATTCATGGGCTGGGACACGGCGAATACCCTTCTGACCGGAATTGAACGGCCATTCAGAATGGGAGGTAGTCGCGGTGCTGCGGCGCGTCAACCGCCAGATGCGAGACGCGCCGGGGCACCACCCGTAGCTACTGGATTTTACGGGCGAATCTCAGCGCCGACGGCGCCGGCGAATTGCCACGAATGCGAGGATTGCGCCCAAGGCCGCGAAGGGCCAATCGGTGCCACCAGAGGCGGCGCCGGGGATGGAGCAGCCGCAGCCGCTCTCTTCCTCGCCCTCGCCGCAGTCGAAGCCGACGGGGCAGATGATGCCGCCGTCGGGGGGCGTTGTCCCGGTGTCGGGGGGCGTCGTCCCGGCGTCCTCTTCGGGCGGCGGGCGGTTGATCGAGCGGCACTCCCCGTCCTCGGAGACACACTCCTGACCGGATGGACAGACCGCCCCGATGCAGGAGTCCTGACAGCTACCGCCGACGCAGGCCTCGCCAGCACCACAGGTGATGGCGGTGCAGCCGCTATCGACGCAGAGCCCGGCCGAGTTGCACTCGGCCCCCGATGGGCAGGGCACGTCGGGACAGCGAGGCGTACACCCGGCGCCATCGCAGGCCGTGCACTCGTCGCAGGTGAGCTCCTCACAGATATTGAGGCACTGACCCGCGCGGCAGCCAAACGGCTCCGGGCAGACGATGCCTTCGCAGGCGTCGACGCAGGAGCCGGCGAGGCACCGTTGTCCGGCCTCGCAGGTGACCCCGTCGCAGCCGGCGTCGATACAGCGCCCGGCGTCGTTGCAGACCTGGTCCCCGTCGCAGCCGCCCTCGAAGCAGAGGGGCTGGCAGACGCCGAGCTCACAAACCGAGAGCTCGCCGCAGAGGTCGTCGCCTTCGTCGACCATGCCGTTGCAGTCGTTGTCGAGGGAGTCGCAACGCTCCTCGGAGGCGGGCACGAGGGACAGGCACTCGATGCCGGCGCCGACGCAGGTGGTCAGCCCTTCATTGCACACGCCGACCATGCCGGTGTCGCAGGTCTCGCCGGCCCCGGGACAGATGACGTCGCCGGAGCGAATCTGGAAGCGCCAGATGCCCGGGTCCCCGCTGTTCGACTCGGCGCAGAGGGTGGTGTGGATGGTCTCCGACCGCGAGCCCATGAGCTCGACGAAGTCCGACAGGTTGCCAGCGTCAAAGCCGGACTGGGCGGGCGTGCAGGTGGTGAAGATCGGGTCAGGGTCACAGAACCCGTCCTCGCCGCCGCTGGCGTCGCCGGTGTGCCACTCGCAGCGGTTGAACCGGAACTCGACGTCGAAGTCGCCGCCGAGACCGCAGCCACCGTCGGCCGCGGTGAGGATGAGCTGAAAGTTCATCTTCTTGTCATCGAGGCACGAGAAGTAGCCGACGTTGTGCCAGGTCACGACCATGAGCCCCGGCTCGAGGTGCCACCAGACGCCGTTCTCGGTGGGGTCGGCGCACCCTCGGTTGCCACCAAGGCCGTCACAGGCCTCACCGCGAATGTCCACGTCCGCCCAATACGGGGCGATCATCGGCTGATCAGCGACGGGGAAAGCGTCCGGGGTGTAGGTGCCGAGAGCGTCGTTGAAGGTGATGTTGCCGTTCGTATTGACGAAAGCCCGCATATGGGTGCGCCCGAAAAAGCGCAGGCCCCCGGGAAAGGCCGGGGCCAGGTCGATGGCGTCCGACGAGCCATCGTCGTTCGTCGAGAGGCAATCGGTGCCGAAACCGCTGGTGCCACCGAGGCCGGTGAGCAGGGGCGGCTGGGCGATCGCCGGGGCCGCCGCGGAAAAGGAGACGGCCAGAATTGCCAGAAAAAGCGCAATTCCCGACAAGAAGGCGCCGCCCAGGTGGCCCGAGGCGGCAGCGCGACCCGGTCGCGGGGAGCCGACAGGCTGACGGTAGGGGCGCGGAGAGTGCGCACGTGAGGCGAGTGAAGAAGCGGTGCTGAAGCGAGACATCCCAGGCCCTCTGAAAGAGAAGTTCCGCACCATAGCGCGTCCGTACTGGAATGCACCCCGCGGCGTTCGTGCTATTCCGACCAAGCACCCCAACCGGGGATTGCCTCGGAGGACCTCGTGATTCGCTTCTCTTATTCCATCTCGGTACATCTCTCATTCGCTCTTCTGCTCACCTCCATGATCAGCGTGGCCGGCTGCGGCGACGATTCCCCGCCGCGAGGGGACTCGGGCTCCGGGGACTCGACGGTGGGCGACTCGTCGTCCGGGGATTCGAGCACTCCGGACGACAGCAGCACCCCGGCGGATAGCGGAGTACCGACCGACACCGGGACACCGATGGACTCCGGGATGACCACCGACTCGGGCGCGGTCGACAGCGGCTTCGACTCCGCGATCCCCGACGGTGGACGGGACGACGGCGCCCCCTGCATGGCCAGCGCCGAGTGCGCATCGACCATCTGCATCGCCGGTCGGTGCCGAGCGATCTCCTGCACCGACGGCGTGCTGAACGGCGAAGAGACTCAGGTGGACTGCGGCGGCACGGTCTGCAGGGGCTGCGCGCCGGGAGGTGCCTGCGTGGTCCCCGGTGACTGTTTGAGCGGCCTGTGCACCGACAGCACCTGCGACGCGCCGGACTGCACCGACAGCGTGATCAATCAGGACGAAACCGACACCGACTGCGGCGGCACGATCTGCTCCGCGTGCACGGCCGGCGAAATGTGCGTGGCCGATTCGGACTGCGACGAGGAAGCCTGCGACACCGGCGTGTGCGTCTCGTGCAGCGACGGCGTGGCGAACGGCATCGAGACCGACATCGACTGCGGCGGCATGACCTGCACGGACCGCTGCACCACAGGCGAGATGTGCGGCGTGCCGAGCGACTGCGAGTCGGGCAGCTGTGGAGGCGGCGTCTGCCTGGCGCCGACCTGCTCGGACGGCGTCAAGAACGGCACCGAGACGGCCATCGATTGCGGCGGCCCGACGGGCGACGGATGCCCGCGGTGCCCGGACTTCTCCACCTGCACGGCCGGAAGGGACTGCGTCGACGGAAACTGCATCTCTGGTTACTGCGGCACCAACCCCTGCGTGCCCTTCACGAACCCCAGCGACACCGGGGCCGTGTTCGGCTACGTCGGGTGCTCCTACACACCGACCGCCCTGCCCTGCCCGGACATCCGCGCCACGGGCATGGCGACCGGCGTCGGGGACGACGACTTCCTGGCCGTGCCGGTCGGGTTCAGCTTCGACTTCTACGGGACGGCTCACACCATGGTGAACGTCGAGTCCAACGGGGGGGTGAGCTTCGATTCGGGTGATATGGCGAGCTTTAATAGCTGCCTGCCCTCGACTTCGGGGTTCGCGTCGAGCGTCTTCGTCGCCGGCCTCTGGGACGACCTCGACCCCGATGAAGCGGGAAGTGCCGTCTACTACCAGACCCTCGGCACGGCCCCGAACCAGCAGTTCGTGGCCCAGTGGGACACCGAGCGTTTCTTTGCTGGAACCGACCGCGGCGTCTTCACGATCGTGCTCAACGAGGGCTCCGACGACATCGACGTCTGCTACGTGGACACCGACTTCGGCGACGCGAGCTACGATGCCGGCGAGTCGGCGACGGCGGGCCTCCAGGGCGCCGTGACCGACTACGTCGAGTTCAGCTGCAACATGCCCGCTCTGACGGACGGCCTCCTCGTCCGGTACATCCACCCGTAAGACTAGGCGCCCGCACACCCCCCGGGGCGCGGCGCGGTATCCCGGCTCGACCTCGGGCGCGAAACGCCGTATTCCTCGCGCCATGCTCGTGGAACGCTATCTGGACCGGCTCGCGACCCGCGTGATCCGGGAGACCCTCGACGTCGATCAGCCGCCCCTCCTCCGCCCCGCCAAGGAGGAGAAGCACGGCGACTACCAGGTCAACGCGGCGATGGCCCTCGGCAAGAAGCTGGGCAAGGCGCCCCGGGAGATCGCCGGGCCCCTCGCCGAAGCCCTCGCCGAGGACGAGGCGATCGCCCGCGCCGAGGTCGCCGGTCCGGGCTTCGTGAACCTCTTCCTCGACCCCGCGTGGATCGGCGCGCGCCTCGGGGACGACCTCAGAGACACGGAGAGCCTCGGCATCGAGGCGGTCGAGACCCCGCAGAAGGTCATCGTCGATTTCTCGAGCCCGAACATCGCCAAGCAGATGCACGTCGGGCACCTGCGTTCGACGATCATCGGCGACGCCCTGTGCCGACTCTTGCGCGCCGTCGGCCACGAGGTCGTCGGCGACAACCACCTCGGCGACTGGGGCACCCAGTTCGGCATGCTCATCGTCGGCATGCGGGAGTGGGGCGACGAAGCGGCCCTCGAAGCCGACGCCATCGTCGAGCTCGAGCGCGTCTATCGCCTCGCGTCGGCGAAGAACAAGGACGACGAGGCCTTCGCCGACGCCGCCCGGGCCGAGCTGAAGAAGCTCCAAGACGGCGACGCTGACAACCGCGCCCTCTGGGAGCGCTTCGTCAACGCAACGCGGGTCGCCCTCGACCGCGTCTACGGCAAGCTCGACGTCTCCTTCGACGAATGGCTCGGGGAGAGCGCCTACGACGCCGCCCTGCCGGGGGTCGTCGACCTGTTGCTCGAAAAAGGCATCGCCCGCGAAGACGACGGCGCCATCTGCGTCTTCTGGAACGACCGCAAAGAGAGCGTCGTCCCGAAGAGGCTCAAGAAGCAGCGCAACGCCGCCGGCGACCCGACCCCCTTCATCATCCGCAAGAAGGACGGGGCGTACCTCTACTCGACGACCGACGTCGCCACGGTGCTGCACCGGCGCGACCACTTCGCTTGTGACCGCGCGATCTACGTCGTCGACAGCCGCCAGGGACCGCACTTCGACCAGCTCTTCACCATCATGGCCCTCCTCGGGGTCGAGATGCGCCTCGAGCACGTGGGCTTCGGCGTGGTGCTCGATACGTCCGGCAAACCCATCAAGACCCGGGACGGCAAAACCATCACCCTCGAGTCCCTCCTCGACGAAGGCGTCGAGCGCGCCAAGGCCTTCCTGCTCGAAAACGAGGACCGCCTGCGCATCGATCAAGACCGCATCGACGACGTCGCGGCGGCCGTCGGCATCGGCGCGATCAAGTACGCCGACCTGCATCAGAACCGCAATACCGACTACCAGTTCGACTGGGAGAAGATGATCTCCCTCAGCGGAAACTCGGGCCCCTACATCAACTACGCCTACGCCCGGGTGATGAACATCTTCGTGAAGGGCGGGGTCGCCCTCGAAGAGGCGACCGGGGCCATCGCCCTCGGCGCCCCGGAGGAGCTCGTCCTCGGACGCCTGCTCCTTCGCTATGGCCAAGTGGTGCACGCCGCCGCCGAGACCTGCCTGCCCCACCTCGTCTGCGATCACCTCTACGAGGTCGCCCGGGCCTTCAGCGCCTTCTACGAGGCCTGCCCGGTCCTGAAGAGCGACGGGGCGACCCGCGAGTCGCGCCTGGCCCTCGCCGCCCTCACAGCACGGCAATTGAAGGCCGGTCTCGGGCTCCTCGGCATCACCGCCGTCGATCGCATGTAGACGTTTGGCGCCGATCCGCGCTACCCCCGGGCCATGCGTGGACGGCTCGCGGTCACCCGAATCGACAGCTCCCTGCTCCGAGGCAACCGCCTCGGGGACCCGGCGGAGCGTGACGTGCTCTGCTACCTGCCGCCGGGCTACGACGACTCGGACATGCGTTATCCGACGGTGATGGTGCTGCCGGGGTTCGGCTCGAACCACCGGTCCATGGTCGGCTACGACATCTGGAAGCCGAACCTTCTCCAGCGCTACGAGACGCTGCTCGCCGGCGGAGACGCGGCGCCGGCGATCCTTGTCATGCCCGACGCGATCACGCGCTGGGGCGGAAGCCAGTTCATCGATTCGAGGGCGACGGGCCCCTACCAGACCTACCTCGCCGACGAGGTGGTCGCCCACGTGGACGAGGCGTACCGGACGATCCCGAAACGAGAGGCCCGGGCCGTCGTCGGTCGCTCCTCGGGGGGCTTCGGAGCGCTCCGCCTCGGTATGGACCGGCCCGAGATTTTTTCGGTCGTCGGCAGCCACGCCGGGGACGCGGCCTTCGAGGTCACCCTCCGGCCGATGCTCTTGAAGGCGGCGATCTCCCTCGACGCTGCCGGCGGCGTGCGCGCCTTCTGCGAACGGATCTCCGACGGAGGCCCCAAGGGCCGTGACTTCGACGCGCTCTTCTTCATCGCCGCCGCGACCGCCTACGCCCCGGATCCCGATCCCGGCGCCGAGGCCCCGTACGCCGTATTGCCCTTCGACCCGCGGACCGGGGAGCTGCAGCCCGAAGTTTGGGCTCGCTTCGTCGCTCAAGACCCGGTGGTTCGGGCGCCCGCGTGCCAGGATGCTCTCCGCCAACTGACCCTCGTCTACCTCGATGCGGGGAACGAAGACGAATACGGTGGGCAATTCGCAGCGCGCAAGCTCGACGAGGTGCTCCGCGCTGCCGGGGCCAATGTGCACTTCGAGGAGTTTCCCGGGGGACACCGGGGAACGAGCTACCGTTACGAAGACTCACTGCCATGCTTGATAGAAGCCCTCGCCAGCGAGTAACGGCCCATCTACGGAGAGCCCAGGCGGAATTGCTCGACGGGGCCACGCAGGGTCGCCTACACTTTGGTTCCCGCGGATCGACGAAATGACGACCAAAACCAACAAGGCGAGCGGCGGCGCCGCCAAAGAAGCTGAACGACTCCTCGAAGAGGGAGACACGGCAGCGATCGCGGCGCACGCAGACAACCTGGTGAGCGGAGGCCGGACGGCGGCCACGCAGTCCGCGCGGGTGATTAGCGAGCTCGTCTCGAAGAAGCCAGACACCATCGCCAGCTACGTGGATCGCTTCGTCACGGGGCTGCGCTCCGAGAACAAACGGGTCGTGCAGGCCAGCGCCGAGGCGCTGCCGGCCGTGGCCCAGGTCGCCCCGGCGCGGGTCGCCAAGCACCTCGACCGCCTCAAAGAGGGCTTCGATGAGCTGAGCGACGTGGCCCAGGACGGGATCGTCCGGACCTTCGCCAACCTCTGCGCGGCGTCCGTTGCCTACCAAAAGCGCCTCGAGCCCGTCCTGAAGCAGGCTTTGTCCTCGGCCGACGGCAAGATGCTCGTCGGGTGGACAAAAACGGTACTCCCCGCTCTCAAGGGCGAACCCCACGCCAACGCCAAAGAGGTGGTTGCGGGGCGCCTTGGGGCCATCGACAAGGCCCACGCCCAGGCGATCGCCGAATTCCTCGGCATCAAGCTGCGAACCCGCGCTCGATAGCCGACTCTTTGCCGAGAAAGCTCGGCAATTGGCACCGGGCACACTTCTGCGGTAATTCCGCTGGGTGATGACAGCGCGCGCGATTCATTTCGGTCTGGTGCTCACGGCCTTGACCATCTTGGGGGCCTGCGGGGGCACCACCACGGAAGTGGTCCCCGACGAAGTCGAAACGACCGGCGACGAGGCCTGGCCTACGCACCTGGTCACGAGCGCGGGAAGCGGACCCGCGCTCTACCTGAGCGAAGGCGCCGACTCGCCCGCCATCGGATACATCTCCGAAGGAGTCGGGGTGCGCATTGGGCGCCCCCCCGAAGGAGACCGAATCTACGTCATGGTCGACGGGCCGATCAAAGTGCGGGGGTGGCTGCCCATCGCCCGCCTCGCCGCGCGCATCCAGCAGCGCGGACGGGTCCGGGGCACGCCGACGTCGGTCGGAGTGAACGATCTGGTCGGAGTACGCGGCGTCGCCGCCGACGGGCTGATGCGCATCGAAGTTCGTCCGTGGCTGGGCCAGGCCAACGCACCGAGTCTCGGCCCGTTCCTCGGCGAGTACCCAATGGATCGCCTGGGTGCCGACGAGGTCACCGGCGCCGCCGCCGCGGGCTCCGAGCCAGGCGAAGCCCGCAGCCTGCCCCCCGGGCAGGAGGTCTCGGTCTACGAGCGGCCCGGCGCCGCTGTCGTCGCGACCCTGCCTGCCGTCGATCCCCCCCTCGTCGTCGAGCTCATTCAGGCCCGCGGCGAGTGGAGCGCGGTTCGCGTAGGCACCGGCCCATTCCTCGTAGGCTACGTCGATGTGCCCCTCGGCACCGCCGACGCGCTGCCGACGCGCCCAGAGGCCGTGCCCACGGCCACCGGGGCCGTGCCCGCGCGCCTCGCCGCCGAAGAGACGCGCCCCCTCTGGAAGGTACCCGCCGGAACCCGGCTGCGTTTCGACGACAAGGTCATCGCCGTCTTCGAGGCCGAGGGCTGGGCCCGGGAGATGAACCGCTACGACACCGGCGAGATCGACGTCTTCGTGGCCGTCAACGACGACGTGGCCATCCGCGGCATGGTGCGCGAGGAAGACCTCGTGGAGATCGAAGGCCAGAGCGGGACCTCCCCGCCGGCGGCTGCGCCGACAGCTCCCGCAGCTGCACCGGCTCCCGCGCCCGCTCCCGCACCCGGAGGCCTCGCGCCCGCCGGTGCGAGCCCCGGGGCGCCAGGCAGCACAGCGCCGACGGACGGTTAGGCTCAGCTCGAGAGCTGGGTCACGGCGCGGATGAGGGGGCGGAAGCCGGGGCCGTAGAGCACCGCGAAGACCACACCGGCGATGGCTCCGCTGGCGCCGAGGCACGGGCTCAGCAATCGCCCAGGCTGGCTGGATGGTCACCACTGCAAAGCGCGACCGCGCGCTCGAAGAGGGCGAGTTCCTCGGCCCGGCCCGGTGCCCCGCCTTCGACCAGGCCGGCGAGGCGGGCGCGCTGCATCAGGTAGTAGTCGCGGGCGACGGCGTCACGGCGACGCAGGAGGAGCGGCCCTAGCTCGAAGGCTTCGGCCTCGTCGAGGCCGAGGCCTTCGTCGTCGTAGGCGGGATCGGGGCCATCCCGGCGGGAGAAACGACAGGTGACGAAGTACTGCCCTCGCTCGTAGACCATGCGCTCGGCGGTCAGATGGAAGCCGGCGCGACGCGCGAAGGCGCGCATGATTTGAGCTCCGCCGTTCGGCTGGACAACCAATTGCTCGAGCTCAGCGACCACCTCGGGGGCGGCCTCGCAGATGCGCTGCATCGTCTTGCCGCTCATGCCGGCGACTACCACCGCGTCGACGCCTCGACCCGCCAACCCAGTGAGGCCGTCCGAGTGCAGCAGACTCACCCGGTCGCTCATCCCCGCGGCGCGCACCGTACGCGCGGCCACGGCCAGAGGGCCTCTGAGCACGTCGATCGCGAGCGCGCGCTCGGCCCGCCCGCTCTCGACGGCCGCGACCGGCACCAGGCCGTGATCGGTGCCGACGTCGGCCAAGAGCCGGCATGGCCCGAGGAGCTCCACGACGGTTCCTAGCCTGCGGGAGAGGGTCGCCATGACGTTACACGGAGAAGTAGCAGACGCCGGTGCATGCTCAACCGATGAGCGACGCGTCGTAGCCCTCGGGCGCCTCGAGCCCGAGCAGCGCCAAGCAGGTCGACGCGAGGTTCGAGATGCCGGGACGCCTCACGTCAGACCTGAGTGCGAGGTTCGGTGCGGTTGGCGCGTAGATATGCAGGGGCACCGGGCTCAGCGTGTGGCTCGTCTTCGGCAGGGGCACGCCGTCCGCATCGAGGATGGCGTCGCCTGACTTCTTGTCACGGAGGAACATCTCGTCGGCGTTGCCGTGGTCGGCAGTCACGATCAGAGCGCCTTCGAGTTCGCGCACGAGCGGCACGAGACGACCGAGGCAGAGGTCGACGGCCTCCACCGCGAGCACGGCGGCGTCGAGGGCCCCGGTGTGCCCGACCATGTCGCCGTTGGCGTAGTTGAGCCGGATGTGGCGCTCGCGGCCGTTCGCGAGCGCGTCGACGACGACGTCGGTGATCTCTGCGGCCTTCATCCAGGGCCGCTCCTCGAAGGGAAGCACGTCGCTCTTGATCTCTACGTAGCGCTCCATCTTCTCGTCGAAATATCCACTCCGGTTGCCATTCCAAAAGTAGGTAACGTGACCGAACTTTTGCGTCTCGCTGATGGCGAGCTGGGTGACGCCGTTGTGCACCAGAAACTCGCCGAGGGTGCGGTCGATGGCCGGGGGGTCGACGAGGTAGTGCTTGGGCAGAAGCAGGTCGCCGTCGTACTGCATCATGCCCGCGTAGAGCACATCCGGCCGCGGGCCCCGGTCGAAGGCGGCGAAGGTTTCGTCCTCGAAGGCCTTCGTAATCTCAATCGCCCGGTCGCCGCGGAAGTTGAAAAAGACGACCGCCGCCCCGTCGCGAATCGGGCCGACGGGTATCCCCTCGCCGTCGACGACGACGAACCCCGGCAGGTTCTGGTCCGTGGCCTTCTTGTCCTCGTCGCGGAAGGTCTCGATGGCCTGGGTGGCGCTCGAAAAACCTCGACCTTCACCACGTACGTGCAGCTGCCACCCGCGCTCGACCATGGACCACTCGGCCTCATAGCGGTCCATGGTGACCTTCATGCGCCCGCCGCCAGAGGCGATGCGGTAGTCGCGTCCTTCGGCACAGAGGTCCGCGAGCAGCCCCTCGAGTTGGCCCACGTAGGCGGTCGCGCTTCCGTCGGGCACGTCACGGCCATCGAGCAATACGTGCACCCGCACCGAAGCGACGTTCTCGGCATGGCAGCGCCGGATCATCTGGAATAGGTGGTCGATGTGGCTGTGCACGTTGCCGTCCGAGAGCAGGCCGATGAAATGCATCGGCTCGCCGCTCTCGCGAACGCGGCCGGTCAGCCCTTTCCACACGTGGCCTTCGTAGAGCTCGCCGCTCGCGAGGGCCGCGTTCACGCGCTTGGCGCCCTGGTCGAAGACGCGCCCGGCCCCGAGGGCGTTGTGGCCCACCTCGGAGTTGCCCATGTCACCGTCGTCGGGGAGGCCCACCGCTTTTCCGTGGGCCACGAGCTGGGTCGTGAGGGCGTTCTTTCCGAGCCAGTCGAGGGTCGGAGACCGCGCGAGGTGCACCGCGTCGCCGGCGTCGCCGGGGCCGTTGCCGACGCCATCCATCACCACCCAGACGACGGGCCCGGGCACGCCGCCAAAGGCCTTGTGGGGGCTGAGCTTCCAATGCGTCATGGGCCCGATGGTAGACCGCCTAGTCTGCGAGTCGATGCGCCGGCAACGCGCGTGCGATCCCTCACCAAACGACTCGTGTGCGGACGCCGATCAGCACGGGATCGCCCCTCCTAGCGCCGCGAGCACAACCGCGCGAGCGGGGGTCCTTGCAGTGGGACGCCTAGACGTCTAATAAAAACAACCTCCCTTTAGCGCCGAGGCTTCATGGCACGACCCGAGCGGATCCCATTCAACGGACGAATCCTCTTCCTCACCGAAGACCTCGAGCTCTTGAAAAAGCAGCTCGACGGGGCCGATCTGGATTTCGACCCGACGACAAAGCTGATCGACAACATCAGCACCGATGAGATCACGCCCGGGTGGGTCTGCTTCTATTACGACGAGACCCTCGGCCGCTATTCGATGGTCGGCCTTCGCGGCGGACTCTTCGAGAAGGACACCCTGAAGAACGGCGGCTTCAGCGTCATCGTCAGCGGCGACTCGAAGGGCTGCGGCAGCTCGCGCGAGACGGCGCCCTACAGCGAGAAGACCGCCGGCATCCAGCTCGTCATCGCCAAGAGCATCGAGAAGATCTACGGCCAGAACTGCCAGAACATCGGGC
The DNA here is from genome assembly GCA_019312705.1 of Deltaproteobacteria bacterium. The sequence goes on along the minus strand of JAFDCW010000045.1, from coordinate 229 downwards.
TGCTCACGAGCACCAACTTGTCACTGATCCCCCGCATCCTCGAAGGCGAAGAGATCGAGCTCTCGATGTTCACCGAGGGCCTCGACCCGATCAGCGCGGAGATCGTGCGGTCCGGGGGGCTCTTCGAATACAACAAGCGGCGCATGGCCGGCGAGACGGCCCCCCCCGTACCGACCACCGCGCCGCGGCCGATGACCATGGTCGAGAAGATCGTCGCGGCCCACGCCGT
>JAFDCW010000554.1 GCA_019312705.1 Deltaproteobacteria bacterium | reverse complement strand
GCCGATACCAATCGAAGTCGTTGGCCCCCCGGAGCGGTGATTCCGAAGGCCGCGGACAGCCGCCAGTCCGATTCGAAGGCGCGGTCTGACTTCGTTGCGCTATCATAATGGCTCTACCTGCGGCGACCCGTTACTTCCAGGCGTACCAAGACGAATCCGCGATCGATGACTTCCTTGCCCAAAACACTCACCGCCTTGACCGCTCTCGCCGCCTTGGCCTCAGGGCTCTTCGCTTCCGGCTGCGCTCAGAACGCGGCCCTCGAGATCGCGATCGACCTGCCCGCCGGGCCCGGCGACGGCAGCAGGGTCTTCGTCCTGGTTCAACCGCGCAAGGCGGCGGACAATCCCTTCGAGGACGAGTGGCGCGGCGATGACCTCGAGGCTGTCGAGTTGATGGACGGCGAATCCTTCACCGACAACGTCAGCGTCATGTCCACCGACGATACGACGGACCTCAATCTCAAGGTGCGCTTCTGCGCGAGCCCCAACTGCACGGCCATCGAAGACGACACCGCGCCGGAGCTCTGGTACGCGCTTCAGCATCCGTTTTACATCGGTGAGCGGACTTCCTGGGACGTGGAGATCCTCGCGATACCGGCGGAGCGGGACACCGCCCCCGAGCTCATCGAGAAGTGCGACATCAAGGGCTGCGTCGATGGCCCCCTCAGTTCGTATTGCCGCATGGACGACCGTCACCTCTGCGAGTGATCGCGATGGCGCCTATTCGGCGCTGTCCGCTAGCGCCGGGGGCATGTCGATCGCCCGGGTGACGGCTTCGAGCAGCGAACTCCGGGAGATGGGTTTGTGCACGACCCCGTCGACCTTCGCCGCCATCTCGCGGCTCACCTCGTGCCCAGTGAAGTAGAGGATCCGGGCGGTCGGGCATCGCTCGCGCACTTCGGCCACCAAGCAGCCCTGGGTCCCCGTTGGCGTCGACTGGTCGAGCAGCATCAGGTCCACGTCCGGGTGCTGGGTGAGCACGTACTTCGCGTCTTCGTCGTTATCGACCGCAAACACCTTGTGTCCGGCGTCTCGAAGCGTGCGCAGCACGACTTTGCGGACCAGCTCTTCATCATCGACGAGCAGTACGCGCAGGTGCTCGCGGTCGGCGTGAGACTCCTCGACCGGGGTCCGTGGTCGCTCCTCATCCATCGATGCGGTTCGGGCGGGCAGTCGGACGGTCATGGTCGTGCCCTGGCCCTCCGTCGACTCGACCTCGATGGTGCCCCGGTGTTCATGCACGATGGCGTCGGCGGTCGCGAGGCCCAGGCCCCCTTCGCCGCGACCCCGGGGGGCGGTGAAGAATGGCTGGAAGATGCTTCGCTGTTCCTCCTCCGAATAGCCCTGCCCGTTGTCTTCGACGGTGATGCGCACTTCCCCGTCGAGGCCCCGCACTTCGACCCGGATGAGTGTGGGTCCCGGTACGCTGGGAAGGACATGTCGGGCGCTGGCGAGCAGGTTCGATACCACCAGGCCCATCGCCCCCGGATCGCAGCCGATGGGCGGCAGGTCGTCCTCGATGGCGACCGTCACCTCGATGCCCTCGCCGAGGTCTCGCCGGAAGACATCGACCGCCGCTTCGACGATGGGACCCACCGCATGGGACTGGCCTCCGGTCGGGCGCCTCGTCCCGGCATAGGCCGCCAGGCTCCGGACCAGTTTCGCCGCCCGGCGACCGGCGTGGGTCGCGTCGTCCACGACGGGGATGTGCTGCGCGTCGACGACTTCCCGGAGGAACTCGAGGCTCGGGATGATCGCGGTGAGCAAGTTGTTGAAGCGGTGCGCGACTCCCCCGGCGAGGGCGCCCACGGCCTCCCGTCGCTGAGTCTCTCGGAGCTCGTCTTCGAGGCCTCGCTGCTCCGTGACGTCGAGGTGGCCGCCGACGACTCTGACGAGGGCGCCTTCTTCATCGAAGTGGTTCGACGCCGTCATCTGAACCCAACGAACGTCACCGTTCGGCCGAACGATGCGATGGGGTGTCGATACGAAGCGCGACTTTTGCATCCACTCTTCTTGCTCTCGGCGGATGCGCGCCTGGTCGTCGGGGTGCACGGCATCGCCGACGTAGTCTGCCCACTCGGGCGTTGTCGTGACGCCAAAGATCTCGAACATGCGCGCATCCCAGCGCATCGCCCGGGTCTTCATGTCGAGGCTCCACAGGCCCATACGCGTGGCGCCGACCACGACCTGGAGCCTCTGCCGGCTGTGGGCGAGCTCCTGGGCGCCGAGGCGGCTGTCCGTGATGTCCTCCGTGATCAAGAGCACGCCCAGGCTGCCGTCAGCCTCGGAGACCGGCGTGACCTGCACGTCGTAGTGACCGACGCGCCCGTCGACCGGGATGCTGTCGGCGCGGTAGGTGTCCGGGCGCCCCGTCTGCATGACCCCTTCGATGCAGCTCCGGGCCGTCTCCACATATTCCGGCGCGACGAGGTCCAAGAGCTGCAAGCCGATCACGTCAGCCTTGGACAGGCCGGGAGAAGAACGGCTCGTGTACCTGATGCGGAGGTCTGCATCGAGGCGGGTGACGAAGGCCGGGACGGCGGCGAGGACCGACGCGAGGAAGGGCGTCGCGTCGGTGCGCTGGAGGTGCTCGACCCGCGCCTGGAGCATTGCGAGCTGCTGCTCCAACTCCGCGATGCGCTCCCCCTCGTCCACGATCCGATTCTACCGCGCCGCGGCCGCGGCGTCCCGTTGTGCAACTTTTCTTTCGGTCAGGAGGGCCGATTGCAGGGGGGTACGGAAGTGTCGGTACCTGGGACCTTGACGAGACTCCCGGCGCTGACTACTGCCGTCGAACATTAGATGATCGTCCTCGACAAGGTCACAAAGTATTACGGGTCCCACCCGGCCGTACACGACCTCTCCTTCAAAATCGAAGAAGGGGAGTGTATCGGTTTTCTCGGTCTAAACGGCGCCGGCAAGACCACCACCCTGCGCATGCTCTCGTGCCTGCTCCTGCCCACGTCGGGCACGGTCACGGTCAAAGGCTTCGACGCCGAAGAGCAGGCCCATGAGATACGAAAGCTCGTCGGCTTTCTTCCGGACCGGCCTCCGGTCTATCCGGAGATGACGGTGACGGCGTATCTGGTCTTCGCCGGCAAGCTGCGAAGCATGGACCGGGCCGCCGTCGATCGGCGCCTGCCCAAGGTCCTCGAGGACTGCGGCCTCGGTCACGTCGCGGACGAACCGATTCAGAACCTCTCCCACGGGTACCAGCAGCGCGTCGGCATCGCCCAAGCGATCATCCACGACCCGGCTCTGCTCATCCTCGACGAGCCGATCCAGGGCCTCGATCCGATCCAAATCGTCGAGATGCGAAACATGATTCGCGGCCTCCGTGGCAAACACACCATCTTGCTCTCGACCCACATCCTCTCCGAGATCGCCCAGACCAGCGACCGCATCCTCATGCTGCACGAGGGGCGCGTTACGGCCCAGGGCTCCGAGGACGAGCTCGCGGCACGCTTCGGCGCTGACGGTCGAGCCCGAATCGACCTCGAACTTCGGGTGACAGAGAGCGCCGACGCATCGGACTCCGCCAAGAAGGCCCTTGCCGCTCTCGACGGCGTCGACGAGGTGGACTTCGGTTCGGCCGACGCCGGCGTGGTTCGCGTGACTCTCCGCGTCCGGGGCGACGTTCGAGAGGCCGTCGCACGGTGCGTCGTCAAAGGGGGCATCGGCCTCTTGCGCATGGAACAGAAAGAAAGCGGCCTCGAAGACATCTTCGTTCAGCTCTCGAAGCAGGCCGAGAGTGCCCAGGAGGCGGAGGCATGAAAACCGTCGCCCTCATCGCCGGCCGTGAGCTCTCGAGCTACCTCAAGACGCCGAGCGGCTACGTCATCGCTGGCGTGATGCTCTTCTTCCAGGGACTGGTCTTCAACGGCTACGCCGTGGGCGACCAACCGACACTCTCGACCGAGGTGCTCCTGCGCTTCCTCGAGGTTTCCGGCGGCCTGACCATCGTCACCGGCGTGCTCTTTTCGATGCGCCTGCTCGCCGAGGAGAAGGCCAGCGGTACCATGACC
>JAFDCW010000044.1 GCA_019312705.1 Deltaproteobacteria bacterium | reverse complement strand
CACATGCTGGAACCACTGGAGGCTGACCGCCGCCAGGGCGGGGGCCGGGAACGCGTCGACGCGGCCGGTCTGGAGGCCTGGGAGCAGCTCGTTTACGCCGAGGCGTTGGGGGCTGACGCCGATGGCGCTGTAGAGCTGGTTGACGATGGGATCGTCCGGGCGGGCCCAGGGGCGCGTCTGCCGAAGGTCCGAAGGCCTGAGAATCTCGCGGTTCGAGAAGAAGCGCGCACGCCCCACGTCGCCCCACCCCATGAACTTGAAGCCGGCGTCCTCGAACTGCCCAACGAACTCGTCGTTGAGGGCGGCGCGGACTCGGTCGATCTTGCTGTACTCGGTGAAGAGGCCGGGGGCCGAGAGCACGAGGACCGGCCTCACGATCTGGCCGAGGCCGGCGGTGGTGATCACAGCCCCGTCGAGCTGGCCGGACTCCATCTTGCGGATGTAGTCCCGCTCGTCGCCCTGGGCGCCGCCGACGTAGAAATGCAACCGCAGCCGCCCGTTGGTCTGCTGGGAGAGGGTGTTTCCCCAAGCTCGGAAGGCCCGGTCCCAGGGGGAGCCCCGGGGAGCGAGGCTCGCCATGCGCAGGGTGATGGTCTCCTGGGCGTCGACGGGCTCAGGGCCCGTGCCGACAACAGCGAAGCCCATCATCACGACGGCAAGAATGGTTACGAAGATTCGACGCTTCATGAGAACTCTCCCTAGGTCCCGGTGGGGTGCGCGACGCTCGCTGAAGCGCGATACCCCTCTGCTTGGCCATGGACGGCCCCGGGAAGCGAAGATTCAATCACGTCCCGATGTGGCTGAGAAGGCCCGAATTTCGAAGAATTCGAGCCGAATGGGACTCAGAAGAAGTGATCGTCCGCCTGGTCGCGGAGCCAGCGGGTGCGGCGAACGGCGATCTTATTCGTCAGGCGGAACTCGTGGCTGATGTCGCCCGCGGTGAGGATTTCATTGACCAACTCGTCGAAGAGCTCCCGGTTGTTGGTCTGCATGGCGTAGGTGCGGGCGTAGTTGTATTGAATCAGAAGGAACTTCCGGTCGGTGATCACGAGGGCTTCCTCGAAGAGTTCCCGGCCGACCTCGGGGTCACCGCCGAAGGCCGCGCCCAAGCTGGCGTTGATGACGGCCAGGAAGGTGACACCACCGCCATTGAAGTAGCCCCGGTCCAGTTCGACCTGACGCTCGACGAGAGCCCGGGCAAAGCTGAAGTCGGCGATCATGTCGGGATCGTCTCGGGACACGTTGATCGCGGCGGCCCAAGTGTAGCCGGCCCAGAAGAGCTCCTCGGCATGTTCGGGCTCGTCGAATTCCTCTTGGAGGTAGCGGTTGAAGGGCTCGAGGCCCGCCTGATAGGCCTCGGTGAAACCGTCGTGGCGCCCCGTCATGACCTTGAACGCGAAATACCGGGCGCGCATATACATCCACCGGGCGCGGCGCTGGATCCGCTCTTCTTCGTCCATGTCCATCGGGTCGACCCGCATGAGGTCGTCCTCGATCCAGCCGTAGGTGTAGCCCATGTAGGCCCGAGCCAAGGCCATGTGGATGATCTCGTTGTCCGGGCTGACGCGGTGAAGGCCCTCGAGCTGCATCGTGCTGCCGGGTGCCGCGGCACCGGCAAACTCGTAGTCCCAATGCTGCTGGAATGCGGGGCCGGCTCGCTCGAAGATGTCCGCGGTGGAGTTGGCCGCGAACTTCCCGAGGTCGCAGCCGGATCCGAGGAGACAGAAGGCCAAGAGAGCCGTACCGGTGTAGAAGCCAGATGAACGCATGACCCTTCACTACTTGGGGTGGTGCGCGATTGTCAATCTGGTCGGCCGATCACGGGACGATCAGCCCACGATGGGGGCATTCGTGTTGACGCCATGGGTCCACCGTCGTCATCCTGTGACCGTGGTTCTCAGGCGCCTCGTCCGTAGCTTCGCTGCCCTCGCGCTGCTCATCGCCGCGGCCCCTGCCGCGGCATCGGTAACGGTCGCCCTCGACCTCGACCAACTCGTCACCCACTCAGAACAGGTCGTCCTGGCCACGGTCATCGGGCAACGGGTCCACCGAGACGCCCAGCGCCGCATCGTGACCGACGTGACCCTTCGGATCGACGATTCGATGAAGGGCGGCCACGAGCGCGGGGAGGACATTGTGGTCCGACGCCTCGGCGGCGCGATCGGCGAGCTCGGCATGCGGGTCGAAGGGGAGCCCACCTTCACCGACGGCGAGCGCTCGGTAGTATTCGCCGAGCGCCTCGGCCAGCACCTCCGGCCCACCGGAATGAGCCAAGGTGTGCTCCGAGTCCGCCTCGGCGAGGATGGCCGCGAGCTGGTCCATCCGGCCGTCCGTGGGCTCGAGCTCGTGCGGCGCACGCCGGCCGGCGCGATGATTCCTGCCCCCGCCTATCTCATCGCGGCCCGACCCCTCAACGACGTGATGGACGAAATCCGTCAGGCCGTGGAACGCGCCCGTGCGCGCTGACACCCTCGTCGCGCTCTCCCTCGTGCTGCTCACGGTCCTCGGGGTGCCGGCCAGCGCCGACGCGTGGTGCCGCATGACCACAGGTCTGACGGGATCCGTTCGTCCCGACGAGTGCGACACGGTCAATATCCCCCTGGCCTGGGAGCGGCCGTGTCTCAGCTACACCGTGCATCGTGTCGGGGCTCGCGACTTCACCGACACCGAGGTCTTGAGCATTATCGACACGTCGTTTCAGAGCTGGATGGACGTGCGCTGCGGGGCAAACCCCCTCGACCTCCAGGTGCGGCGCCGTGACGAGCGGGCGAGCTGCGATCACGCGGAATACAACACGGGCGCCGGCAACATGAATGCCATCGTCTTCGTCGAGGACTGGAACTCCCGAGATGCATATGACCCCCGGGCCTTTGCCCTGACCACGGTGTGGCACAACACGTCGACCGGCGAAATCTACGACGCCGACATCGAAATCAACGAGGAGCTCACGGAGTATGCCGACTGCGATGCCGGGGAAGGCTGCAACGACGGCCGCACGGACCTGCAGAACGTGCTCACTCACGAGATCGGCCACTTCTTCGCCATGGCCCACAGCGACACTCTGAATTCGACGATGTGGTGGATGGCCGATGCCGGGGACGTCAACAAGCGGTACCTGCGCACGGACGACGAAACGGGCATCTGCACCATCTACCCCCCCGGCACCCTCACCGCGGCCTGCGACTTCACGGAGCGCGGGGGCTTCAACAGCGAATGCGGCGGCGGCGGCGGCGGCTGCGCGGCCGCCACGCTCGATGACGACGATGGCATCACCGCCTGGGCCCTCGGTCTCCTCGCCCTCGTGCTGATCTCTCGGCGACGTCGCTAAGGCGACCGAACCTGCACCGGGCCGGGCGGGTGGCGCCGAACGGCCTTTCGGTCATCGTCGCACCCATGACAGACGTGCTCCGTGAACTGGTCGAGGTACTGAAGCTCGAACGCATCGAAGAGAACATCTTCCGCGGTCAGAGCCAGGACCTGGGGTGGGGTCGTGTATTCGGAGGCCAGGTCCTCGGCCAGGCCCTCTCGGCCGCGGAGCAGACCGTGCCGACGGGACGCATGGTGCACTCGCTGCATGGCTACTTCCTCAGGCCCGGGGACGCGAAGAAGCCGATCGTCTTCACCGTCGACCCTATCCGCGACGGACGCAGCTTCACCACCCGACGGGTGGTGGCAGTCCAGGGGGGCCGGGCAATCTTCAGCCTCTCGGCGTCGTTTCAGATCGACGAGGCGGGACTCGACCACCAATCGGAGGTGATGCCCGACGTGCCGGGGCCGGACGAGCTGCGCAGCGAGCAAGAACTCGGCCGGCGCTACTTGGAGAGGATGCCGGCGGATATCGCGACGAAGATCCCGCTGGGGCTGCGCGAACGAATCACCTCTGACCGTCCGATCGAGATTCGCCCCGTCGACCCAGTCGACCCGATGAACCCCAAGGTGCGGCCGCCGGTGGAGCGGGTTTGGTTCCGCGCCAACGGCACCCTCCCGGATGAACCGTCACTGCACGCCTACATGCTCGCGTACGCGTCGGACTTCCACCTGCTCTCGTCGACGATGCTGCCCCATGGGGTCACATGGTTGACGCCCGGCCTCCAGGTCGCGAGCCTCGACCACGCCATGTGGTGGTATCGGCCCTTTCGCCTCGACGACTGGCTGCTCTACGACATCGAGTCGCCAACGGCCCGGGGAGCCCGGGGCCTGGCCCGGGGCCGCTGGTTCACAAAGACCGGCGAACTCGTCGCCGCGACGATGCAGGAGGGACTGATCCGCGACCGGCGCCCCTGAGGCCGCCGGTCACGATGTCGAGCTCAGGGCTCCGCGGGCGCTTGCGCTCGCTCGGAGATCATGAACTGCACACGGCGGTTCCGGGCGCGGTTGGCGGGGGTGATGTTCGGCACCAGGGGCTCGCCCTGGCCATAACCCCGAGCCTCGAGGCGGCCCTCCTCGATGCCGTGCTCGATGAGCCACTGGCGAACCGATTCGGCCCGACGCTGGGAGAGCTCGGTGTTGTGGGCGGCGCCGCCGCGGTTGTCCGTGTGGCCCTGAATCTCGATTCGCTGGAGTTCCGGGGTACGGATGACGACGTCGGCGATCTCGTTCATGAGCGGGAAGCTCGTCGGCAAGATCTCGTTGCTGTTGGTGGCGAAGTTGATCTGCCGGCGAATGCGAATCTGCCGCCGCTGGACCCGCACCAACGGACGCCGGGGCCGCTCGACGAGGTCGATCTGGATGTTGGTGACCTCCCGGACCTCGATGTCGAAGGCCTGGTTCTTGATGAGGTAACCCTCGGAGTCGACCTGCACGTGGTAGGTGCCCGGGAGTAGGCCGCCGACGGTGAAGGCGCCTGCGGCATCGGAGTTGATGGTGCGATGCTCGGGACCGGTGATTTGAATCGCCGCCGAGATGGCCGCGTTGTCTTCTCCACCGACGACTCGGCCCTGGACGCCGCCGACCCGGGGCAGCGCCACGAGTTCGCAACGAACCTCGATGTCCGTGGTGTTTTCCTCGGCGATGGTCGCGACGCAGGTGCCCGAGTTGTAACCTTCGTGGGAGATCTCCATGTGAATCTCACCCGGGTCGAACTGGTAGCTGGTGAAGCGCCCGTCCTCGGCGGTGATGATGGGCGACAGGTCGAGGGTGACGTAGCGGCCCTGGCCGGTCCCAGGGTCCGCGGCCGGTGCGCCATCCGCCCGGTCGCTGCCGGTGCCCGGCGCGCCCTCGGAGGGGGCCGCCGCGGTGAGCGAGCCGTCGCCGACGTCAGCTTCGTCTTCGCCGGTTTCGTCCGCCGCCGCACCAACCGAAGCCAGCGGCAGGGTCATGCTCGGGAACCTCACGATAGCGCCGTCGATCGGCGTGCCCGTGCCCTGCTCCACCACAACCGCGTTGATGCGGCCCTTGGGGGGCGGCGGCACGCGAACCTCGACGCGGCGCTCGACCTCCTGGATGACCGGCTCGGGGATGGGCGGCTCCATGACGTCATAGGCGTAGCTCATGCCGAGGTAGACGTTGTAGGGGCGGTTTTGCGCCAGCTCCCGGACAGCGTTCTCGATGGTGGCGCCCGTGAGCCCGATGTCGACGCCGAGGAGGAAGCCGAGGCCCGCGACCGGGGGAAGAACACGCACGGCGAGGGTCAGGTCCATCGGGAAAGCGCCGGCGCCGGTCTTGTCGAGACAGCCGTCCTGGCCTTCGGCGGGACGGTCACTGCCGGGGGTTGCGGGGATGAAGAGGCAGTCGTAGCCCTGGCGGTTCACCGGGATCCACCAGTTCCACTCGATGATCGGATTGATGAAGAAGTCTTCGGCCACCATCAGCGGTGTCTCGAGACCGATGCCGAGCTTGAAGAAGTCGGTGCGGTTGATGTTCAGGGCGAAGCGCTCGACCCGCGTGATCAGGTGCCGGTCTTCGAGGGCCATCGGCCGGGGGTCCGGGATAGCCGCGTAGCGTGCCTCTTCGACGTCGGAGATCAGGTTGGCCGAGTTGTCGAAGTAGTACTGAAGGTTGAAGCGGGAGATGAACGGGAACGGGTCTTCGAGCCCGCGAAGGTCGAGGGTGGCGTTGGCGCGAATGCCTACGCTCGTGCTGCCGAAGACCAGGCCGATGTCTCCGACCGTATTGAGGAAGCCGAGGTTGACGTCACCACCGATGGTGAAGACCGACGAAAGATCGTAGCCGAACTTCACACCGAGGAAGGTGTCCCCGAGGACCTGAAAGAGGTCCGGGACCTCCGTATTGTTCGCGTTCGCGTAGCTGATGATGGACGCGTAGATCTCGACCATGTCGTGAACGGTCCAGCTGAGCGTGAGGTATCCGCCGATGTGGTCGTTCTGGTCGCCGATGTTGAGGAAGTCCCCGGCGAAGAAGAAGTCCGTGGTGAGTCCAACACGAAATGACTGGGCGGCACCGGGGCTCGCGTCGACGATGTGCACACCACCAACCACGCCGCCGAGGGTCGGGTGATAACGGAGCCGCTGATTTCGGAGCTCTTCCGGGGGCCGGCGGTGGGTCTCGCCTGGGGCCGCCGCGGCCCCAGCCGCGCCCGCCCCGTCTGCGTCGCCCGCGTCATCACCGAAGTCACCTCCGAAGTCGTCGTCGGAGCCGTCGCCGGAATCGTCTCCGAAGTCGTCTCCGAAATCGTCTCCGAAGTCGTCATCGGCCGAGTCCGCCGCGCCGCCGGTGTCGCCCCCGGAGTCATCGCCGAAGTCGTCGCCGAATTCATCGTCGAAGTCGTCTTGGGCGAGGGATCGGGTCGGCAGCACGAAGCCAATAGCCAGGAATGTAGCTAGGCCGAGGGTCAGGGTCGCAGCGCGCATCCGATGCTCCTTACCGGCGGCAGTTCACGGGGTGCACTACCCCCTACATCCGGGCGCTTTTCATACAACGGCTCGCCCGAAACGTCCATTGTTCCGCGGACTACACCCATCTCCGGCCAACGATTTGGGGTCCGCCTTGGGGAATACGGCGGAAAGCGGGGCGGTCAGTTGCCGGTCGCCACGTGCAGGGTGGCGGTCCCCGAAGGGGGGATCATCGCCGTGGTGGGGGACGGCGCTTCACCCTCATCCGGTTGAAATCGCACCGAATAACTGCCTCCAGGGACCCCGTTTATCCGACAGGTGCCCTCTTCGGTGTGGCAGCTGTAGGACCCCTCACCGCGCCGAGGGGTGAGTGTCACTTCGCCATCCGTGGGGTTCTCACCACGGAGTTGCACGACCACCAGGGCCTCGGCGAGGGCCACGGACGCCCACAGGACGGCGGCTACGAGCAGACTCGCGGAGGCGATTAGGGTGGTCGCGTTGCTCTTGGGGGTCATTCCAGCGTCCTTCGGGAACACAGGGCAGGAAGGCGGGGTAGGGACGGCGGGTCGACCCTTCCCATTCACCCGGACCGTAACGCAAGGCGCTCCCGACCGAAAGTAGGGGGCCAACCGGGGGGCCGGGCACCCGAGGGGAGCGGAATCTGGCCAACAGCGATCGCGCCGGTACTCTCCCCCCATGGCGCGTTTAGCCCTTCTCTTCTGCATGTTCCTGAGCGCTTCCTGCGGCAGCGGAACCGCCGCCCCCGGGGACCACGGTCAAACGACGGATCTCGAACATCGGGAAGACCGAGAGGACCGGAGGGGCCAGAACCTACGTCCAGCCTCCAGGGCATCGGCGGCAGAGCCTCTCGCACCAGCCCCGGCCCGGGTGCGCTACGATCTTGCCGCGAACCTCGAGCGCGCGGAGATGTTCGAGGGCGAGAGCCGGGTCATCGACCTCCGGGGCCCCGCCGGGGCGAAGTACACGATGGGGGGATGGCTCTCGCGCATGCGCTCGGGCGAGGTCGTCGACGGTGCGAACACTGGCGTGATCCTCGGAACCCGAGGCCGCCTCTCGTTGCCGATCGCGGCCGCCGCCGGCAATGAAGAAGAGAACCGAGGCGCGTCGATCGTCATCTCGGCGCGGGCTATGGTGCCGGGCCTCGTTCGGGCCTACGTCGGCGAAGAACAGGTTGGTGAGTTCGAGGTTCCCCGCGATGCCTTTGCCGTCGTGTCGCTCTCCCTACCGGACGACGCGCTACGGGTCGGCGACAATACGCTCCTGCTCCGAACGAGCGGCACGCGAGAAGTCCCGGACGTCGGTCGCGTTGGACTGCTCGTCGAATGGGTGAAGGTCACGACGACGGGCGATGCCGGAGCCCCGGGCGTTGCACGAGGCCCGCTGAATGAGACGCCCCCGGTCCACCCTGCGGTGCGGCTCGGAGACCACCCGGCGCTACGGCTCCGAGAGGGAGATCGCCTCGGATTCGCCCTCGAGGTCCCCGAAGGAGCACGACTCCGCGGAGTCGTGACCGGCACCGGCGATGGGGAGTTGGGGGAGTTGGTGGTTGAAGCGGCGCTCGACGGCGAGGCGACGGTATCCCTCGGCGCCACATCGGGGGGGCCCATCGACCTGGATCTCGGCGCCCTCGCGGGCAAGCTCTGCCGCATCGACCTGCGCGCGCGCGGGGGTGACGTCACCATCGGCCGCCCCACCATCGTCACCACCGACGCGGTGCCGGACCGCGCCATACGAGAGCGCCCGCGAAACGTACTGGTCTACCTCATCGATACGCTCCGGGCGGACAAGCTCGAGCCCTACTCTCCCGATACCCGCGTGCGCACCCCGGGCCTTGGACGGTTCGTGCAATCGGCGGCGACCTTCCTGCGCGCTCATACTCAGGAGAACTGGACCAAACCCAGCGTAGCGACGCTGATGAGCTCCTTGATGCCGTGGCAACACACGGCAGTGACCGGCGAAGCAGTCGTCCCTGCGTCCGTCACGCTGTTGCCGGAGATCCTGAAGGAGCGGGGCTTCTACACCGGGTCGTTCATCGCCAATGGTTACGTCTCCCAGGCGTTTGGGTTCCACCAGGGGTGGGACACGTACCGCAACTACATCCGCGAGAACCGTCGCACGGCGGCGGAACACGTCGCCGGAGACGTGCTGCGATGGCTCGACGACCGTCCGGAAGACCAGCCGTTCTTCCTCTACGTGCACACCATCGACCCCCACGTGCCCTATCGGCCGCCGAACGAGTTCCTCGAGATGTACGAGGAAACGCCGTACCGCGGGCCCCTGAGCTTCCGCCGTGACGCAACCCTCCTCGAGGGGGTCAAGACGGGGCGGATCCGCACCAACGCCCGGGACCGAGCACACCTCGAGGCTCTCTACGACGGAGAGATCAGCTACCACGACGTGCACTTCGCGGCGATCCTCGACGGCCTCGATCGGCGTGGCCTCGCCGACGACACGATGGTTGTGGTGACCGCCGACCACGGCGAAGAATTCTGGGACCACGGATCCGTCGGTCACGGCCACAACGTCTACGAAGAGCTGCTGCACGTCCCGATGTTCATCCGCCTGCCGGGTCTGACGGACGCGTCCTCGGGTGAGTCCGTCGTCGGAACTCGACGGGTCGAGGAGCCGATGGGTCTCGTCGATGTTGTGCCGACGGTCCTCGAGGCGCTCGGCCAGGATATCCCCGAAGGCCTTGCCGGCCGCTCGGTGCTGCCCGAACTCATCGGAGGTGACCTCCCCGCGCCTCCCTATGCCATCTCGGGCTTCATGGAGAACTGGCGCACGATCGTGATCGGCCAGACCAAGCTCATCCAGCGGACCACCCGGGCTTCGCGGCTCTACGACCTGACCGCGGATCCGGGAGAGGAGCACGATATCGCGGCGGGCCACCCCATCGCCGTGCGCCACGCCCGAGGCCTCTTGGGTCTCGGCCTCGCCGCCACGAGCGACCGCGCCCACCGAGGCCAGCGCCGCCGCCGGGCACCGCGCCACGAACCGGCTAACGCCCAGATCGACAGCGAGCTAGAGGCGCAGCTGGAAGCCCTAGGCTACGTCGCCGGGCACCGCTGACCCAAAGTCACTCGGGGAGCTCGACGTCCATGCGCGTCTCGACGTCGTCGCTGTCCATGGGCGGCTCGTCGAAGGCTTCGGTCGGGGATTCCACAGATTCGACCTCGGTACCCTCGTCGTCGAAAGCGGCGGCCTCGTCGGGGGCCGCATATTCTTCGGCGGCGATCTCGACGGCCTCTTCGCCGTACTCTTCGGCTGCGACATCGACGGCCTCTTCGCCGTACTCGGGAGCCTCTTCGCCGTACTCGGGAGCCTCTTCGCATGCGACCTCGATGGCCTCCTCGGCGTACTCGATGGATCCGTCAGACTCTCCGGCCTCTTGGAACTCTTCGGCCTCTTGCACGGCCGCAACGGCTGCGCCCGGCTCGGCGGGACGCGGTGCCGGCTGAATGCAGTCCGATGGGGCGAGGTCAGGGCGCGGCGCGCGGCCCGGAACGGGGAGCTCGCCGCCATAGGCGAAGAGGCCGCTCGATGCCCGGGGCTCCGGGGCAAGGGCGAGGTTCGGTTCCCAGGTGGCGCCGAGGGACTGGCGTGTGAGGGCCCCGTTCATCTGCTCGAGGGTGAAACCCGGGGGTGCCGTCGGTGCGTCTGGCAGCGGCGCCGAGGGGGGGGCATTCATCTCGGCGACAGCTTCTATGTGGCCGATGGCGATCTCGCTCGTCCCCCAATCCTCCGCGGGGGGCGCCTCGACGTCGTCGGTATGCACATCGACGAAACCTTCCGCCTCGGTCGCCGCCGGCTCGTAGTCATCGACGTGGGCCTCGGCGATGTCGCCGTCCGCAGCGTGCTCGGCAACGTCTTCCACACCGGCCTCGGCGTGCATATCCTCAACCTCTACGGCCGCGAGGTCCGCGTGCTCTAGGCCCGCGTCATCCACGACGGCTTCTGCGGCTTCGCCCGCGTCGTCGTGATCCGCGAAGACCTCGGTCGGCGCAGCGTCTTCGTAGGCCGCTGGGGTGGCACCATAGTCGTCCTCGGACAGAGCCGGAGCGACGACCGTCGGGCCCTGCCCTTCCATCTCCGCATAGCCGATGTCGGGAACGTCCTCGGTGATTTCCTGAGGGACCTCTTGCGCTTCTTGCGCTTGTTCGGGGTCTTGGACCTCGCTCGCGGCCACGTGGTCGGCGTACTCGTCGGCGCCCGCCACCGTCGTGGACTCTTCTTCGCCTTCACCGAACGCCTCGTCGTTCGCCGGTGCCTCGGCGGCCGCGGCTTCGGTCGCGGCTACCGCCTCGGCGCTGACCTCTCCGGTGGCGGGACCGTCGAAGGCCCCGGCGCGGTAGGCGAGCATGCGCTCATAGACGACTTCGCTCATGCCCTCGAGCTGAAGGTTGTCGAGGACGATGTCGTAGCGGGCCACCTCGGGGCGCTCGGCGCCGCCATCGATGGAAGCCACGGCCCGACCGACGCCCTCGAGGGCGATCGATTGATCCATCAGCAAGATGGCGAACCGTAGCCAGCTGTTCTCTTCGACGGCGTCGGGGCCGTAGAGCATCAGGCGCTCGTCGTCGACGCGGTCGGACATGCCCTCCGCAAGCTGAGAGATGTCATTGAATGCGGTCGGGACCGTCAGGGTCGGAGTCTCACTCATCGGGATTCCTCGTCGGGAGCTGGCGGGTTTCGAGGCCCTCGTCATTTGAGAGCAACTGCTCGACCCGCGCCTCCGCTTCGTCCAGTCGCCGGGCGCCGAGTCGGGACAAACCAACCCCCTCTTCGAAAATCTCGAGAGACCGCGAGAGCGTAAGCTCTCCCCCTTCGAGGTGTTCCACCACCTCGGAGAGGCGCGAGAGAATCTCCTCGAAAGAGGGCTCATCCGCGGCGGGCGTCTGGCTCGTCGGCACCTTTCCCACGTTCCGGGAACGATGCCGGAATCCGAGGCCCCGGGTCAATGGTTCCGAACGTGAAACGACACGTGAATTTCAGATGCCGCTCAGACGAAGGGAGAACGTGCCCATGGGCGTCAAAGACCCAGGCGCAGGCGAAACACCCACAGATCGAAGCC
>JAFDCW010000553.1 GCA_019312705.1 Deltaproteobacteria bacterium | reverse complement strand
CCAGAAGGCCCACTTCTACCGCGGCATGGTCCTCCAACGAAAAGGCGACGACCGACGCGCGATGGAGGAGTTCGAGATAGTGATCGCCATCAACCCCCGGCACACGGAGGCGATGCGTCAGGTACGGGTCGCCAAAATGCGCGGCGGCGAGGGCAAAAAGCAGAACGATGGTGGCTTCCTGTCGAAGCTCTTCGGAAGCGACACGAAGGGCAACAGCAAGAAGCGCTGACGGCTCACCGGGCGGCGGTTCGCAGGGCGTGGAGATTGCCGTCGTCCGACCCAAAGAGCAGGGTGCCGTCGGGAGCGAGGACGGGAGAGCCGTCGACGTCGCCCTGGGTCTCGTAGATCCAGCGAATCTCTCCGCTCGCAGTGAGCGCGTAGAGGTAGTCGTCGTGGGCGCCGAAGTAGATGTCCCCCGCGTTGTCGACGAGGGGCCCGGAGTGCACACCGATCTCCGACGAATCCGTGACGGTAACCGGGAAGAACCACGAGACGCGGCCGTCGCCGCTGTCGAGGTTGACGAGGCGCGGGCGAGGACCGTAGGTGCCCGCGAGGATGACCCCGCCGGCCCCGAGGGCGAGGGGCCCGCGAACGTACCCCTCGAGGTCTGTCGACCACAGGAGTTGGCCATCGCGGTTGAGGGCGTAAACGTGGTGATCATCGGAACCGAAGTAGACGTGCCCGTCGTCACCGATGATCGGGCTCGCGTCGTTGTCACCGCGGGTCTGATAGGACCAGCGCACGCGCCCCTCGGTGTCGAGGGCGTAGAAGTAGTCGTCCTGCGATCCGACGTAGACGGTCCCGTCGTCGTCGATGGCGGGAGTGCAGAAGATCTTTTCGCGCGCCTCGAAGCGCCACTTCACGGTCCCGTCGACGTCGAGGGCGTAGAGGTGAGGCCCAGCCGCGAAATGAATCGTCCCGTCGGCGGCTTGCACCGCGCCCGTGTCGGCGTCGCCCTCGGTGGCGAGGCGGAAGCGAAGCTCACCCTCGGGTGAATACGAGAAGAAGCTGTTGGCGTCGGAGCCCACGTAGACGTTGCCCGCGGAGTCGACGAGGGGCGACGCGTAAATGGCGTCGCCGAGGTCTTTCTTCCACCGCTCTACGCCGTGGGGCGACACCGCGTAGAGGAAATGGTCGTGGGAGCCGATGTAGATCGTCCCGTCCTCGGCGACCACGGCCTGGCCGTTGATGCGGCCCCCGGTCTCGAAGACCCAGGCGCGCTCCGCCGCCGCCGGGCCTCGGTAGGCGCTGCGCCCCGTGTGGCGCCTATCGTTTCGGAACATGCGCGGGGGCCCGGGCTCGAGGGCGGCGACGGGCAGCCCGACCCGCTCCTCGGGGGGGGCCTGGGAGACCTCGTCGTCGGGACGACGCACGTCGTCTCCCGCGGGCGGACGGATGACCTCGTCGCCCTCGGGCTGGGCGAACCAGATGAGCAGCGCCGCCGCGATGGCGCCGCCCCACATCGCGACGAAAAGTACCTTTTGCCTACCGCGCATCTCTCGGGGGCCGTCTTGGCCCAAACCGCCTAGGCCGGTCAAGGCTTCCCAGTCAGCGGCGTCCGCCGGCGGTCCGCCGGCGGTCCGCCGGCGGTCCGCCACCACGGGCCGCCGAATCGCCAGCAATTCCAGACCGCGGCCCCTGGCCCGCCCGTTGCTTCGGGGGAAGACATGACGATCGAACACGGACCGCGAGAGCGTCTCATGCAGGTGGGAGCGGCATCGTTGAGTGATGAGGAGCTCCTGGCCCTACTGCTCGGGACGAGCCCCGGCGGCGAGGGGCTCGCGGTCTTCGCGGCCCGAATCCTCCGCCATACAGGCAGTCTCGCCGCCCTCGGCCGGGCCGGGGTGGGTGAGCTCGCGACGATCCGCGGGATCGGAGCGAGCAAAGCGTCGCGCCTCGTCGCCGCCGGGGAGCTGGGCCGGCGCATGGCGACGACCCCCCTCCGCCGAGGATCACGGATCACCACCAGCCGGGACGTCGACGCCGCCCTCCGCCCACGCCTCGCCCCGGCCGAGCGAGAACACTTCGTCGCCCTGCCCCTCGACGCCAAGAATCGCCCCCTCGCCGAGCTCACCATCGCGGTCGGCGGTTTGTCGGCATGCCCCGTCGCCCCGGCGGATGTCTTCCGGCCCCTCCTGCGCCAGGCGGCCGCCGGAGTGATCTTCGTACACAACCACCCGAGCGGCGAACCCACCCCGAGCCCCGACGATGTGGCCCTCACGGAGCGCTTGAGCGCGGCGGGGGAGCTCCTCGGGGTCCGGGTGATCGACCACGTCATCATCGGAGAGCCCGAATATTTCAGCTTCCTCGATGCGGGACTCATCCCCCAGGGGCGGGCCGCATGAAGCCCGAGGGGTCCAGGGCCTCGATCGGGCCCGGCGAGGCCGTGGAATTCGAACTTTCCGCGCCCACCGGCCCGTCGCTTGACACACCTGGGGACGCATGCTTGATTCCCCGCCCTTCTCAGGAGGATCAGTCGTGAAGCGCACTTATCAGCCCCACCGAACCCGGCGGCTTCGTACCCATGGGTTCCGCGCCCGCATGTCGACCAAGAACGGTCGTCAGGTGATCAACCGGCGCCGCCGCAAGGGGCGCAAGCGCCTCGCGGTATCCTGCTACAAGAAGTAGCCGTCCATGGCGCCGAAGGCGCTTCAGCTCCGCTTCCGCGCGGAAGACCGACTTCGGAAAACCTGGGAGTTCCGTAAGGTCCAGGGACGCGGGGAGAAGGCCTTCACTGCACACTTTCTCATCCTCGTCCTCCCTCGCGCCACGCTCGCGCTGGAGGACGCTTCTTCTTCTACTTCCACCACCGCCCCCGGGAAACATTCCCGTCTCGGCGTCACGGTGACCAAAAAGGTGAGTCCTTCGGCCGTGCAGCGGAACCGCGTCAAACGAGTGGTCCGGGAGGTTTTCCGGCAAAACCGGGAGATCTTCCCGGAGAGCTGTGACGTGGTCGTGATCGCGCGGCGCGGAGCGCCGAGCCTCGGCTACGGCGAGGTCCTCGAAGAGATGAGGAGCGCCCAGCGCACCATGGCAAGGGGTGCCTCGAGCACGGCCGGACGCCGCGGAGGCGCCAAGTGATCCGCTGGCTGATGCTGATGGCGATCCGCCTCTATTGGTGGACCCTCTCACCGCTGATCGGCAACGTCTGCCGCTTCGAGCCATCGTGCTCCCGCTACACCGCAGCGTGCATCGAGCGCTTCGGCCCCCTCAAGGGCGGCTGGTTGGGCGTCAAGCGAGTCGGCCGGTGCCACCCCTTCCACCCCGGCGGCTTCGATCCGCCCCCGGCTTTGGAGAACGGCGATGGATAACGATCGCCGGTCGATGACGGCCCTCATGGTCGTCTCCTTCCTCTTTGCGGGCGCGTACCTCGGGTACACGTATTACATGGGCCCCTCGCAGGAGGAGGTCGCGGCACAACAGGCCCAAGCCGCGCAAGAGGCGCGCGCCGCCATCGATGCTGACACCGGCGATGCCGCTGGCCAGGGCGACCAAGGGGACCAGGACGGCACCGGCCCAGCTCAGCACGTCGATCCAGCGGAGCGCAGCGCCCAGGAACGCACCTACGATCTCGTCACCGACGACTTCGCAGCGAAGGTGTCCAACCTCAACGGCGGCCTGACGAGCATGCGCCTGGTTCGGGAGCGCTATCTCGACGAGGGCGACGTACCGCACCAGATGGTGACCACGGATCACGAGCAGTTCTACCCGCTCAGCGCGACCCTGCACGGCGTATCCATCCCGCCGGACGCCGTCTACGAGGTCGAGCAAGTCTCCCCGCGAGAGCTGAACCTCACCTGGGAGGGCAACGGCTTTCGTGTTCACCGAAACCTCGTCGCCGGCGACGGTCCCTATCAAATCCTCTCGACCATCTCCATCGAGAACCTGGGCCAAGAGGAGCGGCCCGTCCGCGTCGAGCTCGGCAGCTACCACTATGTGAGCCGCGACGACGAGAGCGCGACCGGGCTGCTCTCTTTCGCCTCCCGGTCTCCGAACATCAGCCATGGCATCTGCGCCTGGGGCGAAGAAGAGGTCA
>JAFDCW010000552.1 GCA_019312705.1 Deltaproteobacteria bacterium | reverse complement strand
CTCCGCCGGTGCTACCGGCCCCTTGGCCGCCACCACCGCTGGCGCTCCCACCCGCGCCGTCCTCGAGCTCGGTCGGGTCCAGGGTCGAGCGACCACAGGAAGCCAGGACCGCGAGCGTGACGGCCGCGGCGAGCACCCCAAGGCGCCCCGCGCGGAAACCGAGGGAACGCGAAACTCGAAGGCCGGACTGGCGCATGCTCAAACTCTCCCTGGACCGACCATCTACCCAAATCTCGGCCGACGTACAGGGGTGCGGGCGCACCCCCCAGCTTCTGCGGTACCCGAAAGCCCCCCGTCTAGCAAGATCCGCTCCGCCAGAAACCAGGGTCTTTTCTGCGGCCCGGGGCCCCTGCCGTGCGCAAGCTGACGCACCGGCCTCTGGACCCGATCGGCCGGTCCGTGTAGGGAGATTCGACTAGGTGATTGCGTTAGAGCCCGTCTACGAGCGTCCCCCAGAGGGTCTGGGGCGTGGCAAATATGCTGCGCCACCTTGGGTCATCGCGGCCCTGGGTGGCGCACTGTTGATCTGCACGGCCCTCTACTTCGTTTGGCGGATTCGCCGAGCGGCCCGCCTGCGTCGAGGACGGCAAAGCATGCCCCCGAGCTCGCGAGGCTCTCGACGGCCGCCCTCTTCGCACCGGCCATGAGGACGCTGATACGGCGACTCTTGCTCGTCATGCTCTTGGCGATCGCCGTGTACGGCGGGCTCGTGCTCTACCGCGGCGTCGATCTCATCTCGGCACAGTTCGCCAACTACCACTGGTGGACGTTCGCCGCGGCATGTGGACTCGCCTTCGCCAACTACCTGCTGCGTTTTCTCAAGTGGGAGTACTACCTCGCCAAGCTCGAGATCCGTGGCGTACCCAAAGGAGAGAGCTTCCTGACGTTCTTGTCCGGGTTCGTGCTCACGGTCACGCCGGGCAAGGTGGGAGAGGTGTTCAAGTCATTCCTCCTGCACGAGACCCGCGGCATCTCGATGGTCAGGACGGCCCCCATCGTCGTGGCCGAGCGGGTGACCGACCTGATTGGCGTCATCGTGCTCATCGCGGTGGGCAGCGCCAGCTTCGATGGTGGCGTGGTGTGGGCCGCCGCCGGCGCGATCGTCGTCGCGCTGGTGCTCGTGTTCATCACTTCCGAGCGGCTCTCCCGCGCCGTCGTCGACGTGTTGCCCCGGCTTCCGTCGGCGCTCGGTCGAGTCGGAGCCCGCATTCAGCCCAAGCTGCTTCAAGCGCTCGCTCAGCTGCGCGTGCTCACCACCCCCCGCCGGCTGGTCTGGCCCACGATGCTCAGCGTCGTGGGCTGGTCGTTGGAAGGGGTCGGCCTGTGGATCATCCTGGGCGGTTTTGAACACCAAGCGCCACTCGCGATGACCACATTCTTCTACGCGACAGCGACCTTGGCAGGCGCCCTGGTCCCGGTGCCCGGCGGTCTGGGTGTCACCGAGAAGGTTCTCGAGGAGGGCATGGAGGGCATCGGTCACGTCCCCGAGGCCATCGCCACCGGCTCGATGTTGCTCGTCCGCTTCGCCACCTTGTGGTTCGCGGTGGCCGTTGGCTTCGTGGCCCTGGCCCTCTTGCGACGTCGTTACCCCAAGCTCTTGGCGGCGCACGCAGAGCTCGAGGCGCGGGGCGAGTCCACGGAAGAAACACGGGACGAGTCCACGGAAGAAAGAAGTACGAGAAACAACGCGTCTGGCGCCGGCTGATGTATTGTCCGGTCCAAAGAGACTCATGGCGACCATCCAAAGAGGCACCCCGCTCGTTCAGCTCGTAATCGCGCGTCTCGAGAGCAGAGCGAAAAAACTCGGGAAATTGGACGAGCTCGTCGGCGCGACGCCCGCCGCACTCGATGCCCTCGAGTCGCAGCTGATGGTGGAGCTGCCGCCTACGCTTCGCGAGTTCCTGGCCTGGGACTTCACCTTCGCGAGCTTCGGGCGCCGCTGGCACGGAGCGCATCGCTTCGGGCATGACGCAGAGAAGCCCAAGGCGAAGAAGACCAGCGTGCGCAAGCTGGCCGAGGCGATTACCGAGCTCGGCTGGACCGACTCGAAGATCCGCACCAAGCTCGTTCGCCTGCCCAACCTGCCAGGCCACCCCTGGAACGCCATGTACCTCGGCGAAGCCCGTCGAGATGGGGAGCTTCTCATCGTGGGGCTCGACCACGAGGAGACCAGCGTTCGCGTGTTCCCGCGGTACACCGCGTTCGATCTGTACCTCGCCGAGCAAACGGGTGTGGTGCAACTGAGCGACGCGGCCCGTCTCGACGATCTCGAGTCCCATCTTGCGGTCAATCGCGAGCTCGGTGGCCACGACGATCTGGACGACAGCGACACCGAGTACTGAAGGTGGGGGGCGGAAAGCCCGCCGAGCCTGACGAGCTGACGTTCGTGGCGCAAGAGCCCATCGAACGCCTCGACAAGTGGCTGGTTCGCGCTCTTGCGAACGCCGATCTCCCGGTGTCCCGAGCGGTCGTGCAGCGATGGATCGAGGAGGAGCGCGTGAGCGTTGGCGGCGCGCGGTGTCGAGCCTCCAGCTCGCTGCCCGCAGGCGCGAAGGTGAGCGTCCGCCCAGTCGACACGCGCCAACCGACAGCCGCCGAACCAGACCCGTCCATTGCCCTCGACATCGTCCACGAGGACGCCCACTTGCTCGTCGTGGACAAGCCGCCTCACCTGGTGGTGCACCCGGCTCGGGGGCACGAACGAGGCACGCTAGTCAACGCCTTGCTCGCCCACTCGAACTTCGAGCTGGCCCCCGAAAGTGCGACGGACGCGGCTGGGTACGCCCGCCCTGGCATCGTTCATCGACTCGACAAGGGCACGAGCGGCCTGCTGGTCGTCGCCAAAGACGATGCCACCCGCGAGGCCCTCAAGACCCAGTTTGCAGCGCACAGCATCGAGCGTGAGTACGTGGCGATCACCGTCGGCGCCGCCAAAGCTGCCACCTACGACACGCTGCATGGCCGCCACCCCAAGGACCGCCTTCGGTTCACGACGCGGGTGAAAGAGGGGCGCCGAGCGGTCACGCACATCTCCGTCATCGAGCCGTTGGGACCCGCCACGTTGGTGCGGTGTGTTCTTGAAACCGGCCGCACCCACCAGATACGCGTGCACTTGTGTGAGTGCGGAGGTACGCCCATCTTGGGCGACCCCGTGTACGGTCGCCGACCGCGCGACGCCAACCTGGCCAAGCTCGCCGACACCCTCGGTCGCCAAGCTCTGCACGCTCGCGTTCTGGGCTTCATACACCCGGCGACCGGGAAGAAAGTCCGCTGGGAGCGGTCGGTGCCCAAGGACTTCGAAGCCGCTCTGTTGGCGCTACGCGGATAGACCGGACACGAGAATCGCCCGCTGTCCGGTTCTGTGTTCGGAGTGCGAACTCCTGGAGCTCGGGGGCTCGGGCTCGGAGGCTCGGTCTCGGGCTCGGGGCTCGGGGCTCGGGCTCGGAGGCTCGGGGCTCGGGCTCGGAGGCTCGGGTTTGATGGGTGGCTCCGTGATGACGCGTCTGAGGACGCTGGGCGCTTGCGCTGTGAACCCAGCGTCCTCAGACGCGTCATCACGGAGGAGCACAGCCATGAAGGTCGAGCATGCATTCGACTACGAACGACTCGATGTCTATCGCCTCGCGGTCGAAGTGAATCGCTGGATGGGGCGCGCGGTGTTTCCTCGGGGACGCGCGGCGTTGCGTGACCAGGGGCTGCGGGCCGCGGATGCGATGGTTTGCAATATTGCCGAGGGCACATGCAAGCGGAATGGGGCGGGCAAGAACGCGATGCTCATCGCTCTTGGCGAGGCGGGCGAGTGCTGCGCGGTGCTCGATTGCGTCGATCTCGTCGGGGCTCAGGAGCAGCAAGCCAAGTTGCGGCGTGTGGGAGCCATGCTGGCGAAGATGAGTCGCTAGTCACCCCTCGGCGAGCGCCAGCCGCGGCGCGCACGCGCCGCCATCAGGAGGGATCGGCTGAGCACGGAGGGCCCACGAGCGCAGTGTGGACGATTCTGTGTTCGGGGCTCGGACGCTCGGAGCTCTGCAGCGAGCACGAGAACGAGCTCGAGAGCCGACAGCGAGAACGAGCCCGCAGTCCGAGAGCGCTCCTCCGACCCGTCGTCACGGAGGCAATGGATTCCGCCGAAGCTCGGGCTCGGAAGTCGGGCTCGGACGCTCGGGGCTCGGACCCTCGGGCTCGGACGCTCGGGGCTCGGACCCTCGGGCTCGGACGCTCGGGCTCGGGATGTGAGGGGTGGCTCCTCAGCCATGAAGGTCCCTTCGAGGGCGGTAGGCATCGAGCCGGTTCTGTTTCGGAGTGCGGACCCCGGAGAGTGGGCCAGATCCGAACGCCATCGGACCGAGACGCCTCTCTCAACTCGAGAACGACCTCTCGGTCCGGCGCCGCACGGTTCTTCGGCAAGTTC
>JAFDCW010000551.1 GCA_019312705.1 Deltaproteobacteria bacterium | reverse complement strand
GGCCTTCACGATCCGGGGGACAGTCCCCTTGGACCGCCGACGTCGCAAGGGGTCAGCCCCCTTGGATTCAGGGGCAGGGATCCGACGGATCGTTCGCGTAGCGAGCCAGGCCCAGGGAGTCGGCACCGAAGCTGTTGTCCGGGCAGTTCGCCCCCTCGCAGCGGACGAGGTAGAAGGCCAGCGGCGGCCAGCTCCCGACGGGGACCGGCAGGGGCATCGCGTCGTCGTAGAAGGTCGCGGCGGAGCCGGTCATGGCGCAGGGTGTTTCGGTCGCGTTGAGCAGCGGGAGAGTGAGATCGTCCCAGATGACCGTCAGGTTGCCGCGGACGAACGAGTAGGTGGCGCTGTCGATCGCCGGCCAGCTGTAGCGGCAGAAGGCACCCGTGGGATCGGGCCCGCCTGAGAGCCGGAAAGGCGCCAAGCTCACGTTGCGGAAGACCGTGAGATCGTTCGTGCGCTCGGAACTCGTCACCAGCTCCACGAGCCCGTCGTCGTCCAGGTCCAGCGCAGCGATGCCGGCGTTGTCGATGTTCGAGGGCAGCATCAGCGGCGGTCCGAAGGACCCCGAGTTGTTCGCGAGGACGGCGACGAAGTCCTTGTTGGCAACGACGAGTTCGGGCAGGCCATCCCCGTCCACGTCCTCGGCGATCCCGACCCGCGGGCTCCTGCCCACGGTGAACTCGGCGGGCGGAGGCAACAACTCCGTCCCGTTGCTGGCAAAGAGGAAGCTCTCGCCACCGCCGAGGACCGCGACCAGGTCGTCGAACCCGTTGCCGGTGAAGTCCGCTGCGACCAGGAGCTTGACCGGGCTCGGGAAGATGTCGAACGGGAAGGGGAATCCAATGGTCGCCGTCACCGAGTAGTTACCGCCGGCGTCAGCGGTCACCACGTAAAGCTGTGGCGCCATGGGTGAGGGCGCCACGTCGCCGGCGACGACGATCGCATCCAGAGAGCTCCCGGCCACGAAGTTCCCGACGGCGTGAGCCGAGGAGTAGCGGTTGATGCCGTCGACCTCCTGGTCGAGATCGAACGTGCCATCACCGTTTCCGAGCCAGATCCCGAGGGTCGTGTTGCCCAGGGCTGGATCGAAGATGGCGAAATCGATGGCGTCAGCCACGCCGGCGCCCAAGTTTCCCGCCCGGCTGACGCCCGTCAGCCGGAGGGGGCCGTCGGCCATCACCTCCGGCGCAGCGTAGCCGCCGCCGGGGACACCGCGGTAGAGCACGTGTTCGTCGCGGAAGGTCACCAGCGCATCGGGGATGGAGTCACCGTCCAGGTTGAGCAGCTTCAGCTCGTCGACCAGGGTCAGGGCGGCGGTCTCCTCCAGGAGACCGGGCTCCAGGAGGCGGGCCGTGCCGTCTCCGTCGGAGACGCCGATGCCCTCGAGCCCGCGGCTGGCGAAGACCAGGTCCGCCGGCTCACCGGCGAGCCGGCGCGCGGCGAGCCCCCTGGTGAGGGTCGCGCCGGCGGCGTAGGAACGGGCGGCGTTGAAGCCACCTGCGCCGTCGTTCGCGAAGATCGTGTAGGCGGAGCTGTCGAATCCGAGCAAGGCGATGCTCGGCGCGGCGCCTCCCCCATTGAAGTCGGCCGCGGCCACGGAGCCAGGCTTCAGCACGCCCAGGTTCGGGGCCGCAAAGTGGTACTGCGCCGCCGTGTCGAAGGTCGGCGGGCCGGCCCCGACTCCGGTCCCCGGCACGATCCAGAGCCAGTTGAAGCCCTCTTCGCTGCCGGACGCGTGGCCGGCGTCGGCCACGACGAGATCCCTGATCCCATCGGGCGCGCTGGCGCCATCGGCACCGACCACGTCTTCGTAGGCCATCGCCGTGAGCCGTGTGGGCTGCCGCGTGCCTGAACTCAGCGGCAGGGCCAGATCGATGACCACCGCATCCTCGAAGCCACCCATCGCCGGGTCGCCGGTCCCCCGGAACCAGAGCACGTGACCCTCTTCGACGAGGACGAGCAGGTCGAGCCAGCCGTCGGCGTCCCAGTCTTCCGCGATGGACTGCACCGGCGAGGCCGGTTGCCCAGCCACCATCACCGGCTTGAAGACGAGCGTCGAGGGCGAGACCATCGGGTCACCGACCAACAGGTTGATGTCGAGAGTCGGATCACCGGGCCAGATCACGAGATTCTGGTTCAGGTTGTCCAGGGTGAGAACGTCGACCTGCCCGACGTCGGCCCCGAGTTCGACGAAATCGCCGACCTCGATGTCGGTCTGGACGCTCACTTCGTCGGAGCGGAAGAAACGCGCCACGATCTCGAACTCGCCGGTCCCGTCGCAGCGGCTCACGGCGACGTTCACGGCTCCATTCTGGGTCGCCGAGAAGAAGTCGTCGCAGGTGTCCGCCGGGAACACGGCCGAGCCCCAATGCCCCACGGTGGCCGAGATGCCACCGCCGCGACCGGCCTCGGGGTCCGAAGGCAGCCAGGTGCCGCCACCGTTTTCATAGGCGAAGAAGCGGTTCGGCTCCTGGACCACGCCGGCGAGATCGTCGCGAATGCCGTCGCCATCGAGGTCGATCGCAACGACCGCGCCCGGGTTCCCGCCGATGTTCGATTCACCCTCGGGAGGGCCTCCCATCCCCGGGGGCGGCGGCGGGTCGCGCCGCACGGCGAGCGAGAAGGTCCCGTCTCCGTTGTTCTCGAAGATGCCGAGGGCGTCCTCGCGGTCCCAGGTCACGGCCAAGTCGAGCAGGCCATCGCCTGTATTCACGAAATCGCCGACGGCGAGCGAGACCGGGTTTCCCAGGCCCTCCCCGGGACTGTCAGTGCGGGCCTCGAAGGCCGGCTGGGCTGGGCTGGAAAGCGCGTGCAGGAGGGTCAACGCCGAGAGGGCGACCCAGGAGCGGACCGAGCGTGTCATGAGAGCTTCCCCTCGTGCGACACGCCAGCCCGGGAACAGGTCTAGCCCTGTTCGCCCCCAAGCGATCCGGGTGGGTGCGCGCACGGAATTCCAGTCGTGAAGACTTGCCAGAATCTAGCATCGGATGCAGAGCAAGGTCAAACGGATGAGTGACTTGCGAGGATCTGTCCCTTCGCCCATGCGAAAGGACCGGCATCAATCCTCGTCGCTCCCGTCCGCCTCAGCGGGCTCGTTTTCGCCGCCCTCGTCCGCTCCAGGCCCGGCAGGAAGGCTCTCGAGCAGGGAAACGGCCGCCTTGAGCGGCCCGATGACCTCCCCGAGGCGTGAGCGCGCCGTCTCGGCGTCCCCCCGCCAGCGACTCTCGCTGCGGCGGAGCGACTTCAGCTCGCCCTCCGCCTTCGTCCGATGGGAGGCGAGGCTCTCCTCGAGCTCTCCGACTCGCTCCTGGAGCTCCTCGGACTGCTTGCCGGACGTCTCCGCCACCCCCTGCAGGCTGTCGCGCTCCCCGACCAGCTTGGTCCTGGACTCCTCGGCGGTCTTGAGCCGCCGCTCGGCGTCGGCGAGCTTGCGCCCGCTGTCCTTCTTGGCGGCCTCGTACTCGGTGACCAGGAGGTTGGTGTCCTTGAGCTCGTCTTGCAGGGAGGCGTAGCGCTCTTCCTGGAGCTTCGTCTCGGTCTCGAGCTCTTCGGTGACCCGGCTGGCGGTGCGCTTGAGCTCGTCGCGCTCGCTGGTCGTCGTCTGGAGCTCGCTGCGGAGCTTCCCCTCCCGGGCCTCGAGATCGTCGGACCATTTCCGGAGCTCGGCGAGTTCCTCGCCCTGAGAGCCGGCTCGATCCTTCAGGCCGCGGGTTTCGTCGCGCAGTCGTCGCTCGGTCTCGTCCATCTCACGATTCAGGCGCGACACGGTGTCGGAGAGCTGACCGATGAGGTCGTTCTTGCGCTTCACCTCGGAGCGCAAGGTCTCGATTTCATCGGCCTCGCTTCCAGCGGTGCTGGCTCGCGCGGTCTCCGCGGCGGTCAGACCCGTGCGCAGGGCGGCTTTCAGCTCCCGCTCGATCTCCTGCCATTCGGCTTGCAGGGACTCGACCGAGGAGTCCACCAAGGACTCGGAGAAATGCT
>JAFDCW010000550.1 GCA_019312705.1 Deltaproteobacteria bacterium | reverse complement strand
CAGATGAGCTCCTCCGCTCAGACGTCGTCGCGTACGGCCTCGGTTCCGAGAGATTCCCTCTGTTCCTCGAACACCTTCTGTCGAACCAACGCGCGGGGGAGATACTCATCGAGGTCGGCGAGGGGCTCCGCCAGATCGAAGAGGCGCCGGACGGGAACTACGGCCCGCAGGTCGCCGCGGTCGCGGCCGAGGTCTCGGAGACCGCGGCGCAGATCATCGCCGCCGGGGGTCGGGTCCAGCTCATGGTCAGCTGTTCCACCCCTCTCTGGCTCGCGACCCACCCATACGAGCACAACGCCCTGAGCGGAGAGCGCGGGCCGAGCGCGGAGCCGATCTACGGTTGCAGCGTGCCCTCGGACCTTGCCGCCTGGCGCTCGATCATGCGGGCGGTCGCGGATCACTTCGCCCCCTACGCGGACTCGATGACGATAGTCATCGGCAGTGAGCCGGACAGCTACTTCGTAGGAGAACGCGATGATCTGCATGCCTGGTACGAGCACAGCGTGCGCGGGGTCCTGGAGTCCGACGCGGGCCCCCGCTACCGGGTGGGTGGGCTGACGCCGGTGACTGCGGAGGTGAGCCACCTGGGCCACGCGATACCCACGCTCGGGTCCGACGACGTCGTCACCTTCGCGTCTCGCGAGTACGACGAGCCCCTCACGCAATCGTGGATCCGCCACGCCGGCGCGGCGGGGCTGCCGATCGACGTCGTGACCCTGCACATGTTCGGAGACAGTCCCGCCCCCAAGGAGACGACCCGCTGGAACCAGGCCCGCCGGAAGATCTCCGGCTGGCTCGCGGACGCCGGGTACGACCCGGCCACCGTCGACGTGGTGATCGACGACTGGGCCCAATGGGCGCCCTACACGACCAACGACACCGAGTACATGGCCGCGTACACCGCGAGCGGGCGGATCGCCATGCTCGACTATTCCCTGCGGAACGCCGGCACCGTCCGCATGCTGCAGGCGTTCCTGATGCCCTGGGGCTTCCGGCCCCCAGGCGACGCCCCCGGTGGGTTCAATGGGGTTCCCGCCCTGTCTACCGAGCTCGGCATCATCAAGCCGGTATTCAACGTGCATTCGATGCTCGCAACCATGAACGGGTCGATCGAGCCGGTCCTGTCGAGCGACCCCTTCGTCAGCGGGGTGGCTGCAGACGAGGGCCCGATCGTATCGATCCTCGTGTCGAACCACGTTCCAGTCGAGCGCCAAGTCGACGAGCTGTACGACTTCTGGGAGCAGAGGCCGATCATCGCGAACGACTTCGGGGGAAACGACATCACTTTGGCCGACGTCGACCTCTCCGAGTTCGCCCGGGTCTTCTACGACGGCGAGATGCCGAGCTGGCAGCAACTCTTCGACGATGCGTTCGCCGATCCCTCCAGGATCGACGTCTCTGTCCTGAGCTGGTCTGACGAGGCCAAGGAGTTCTTCCGCGGGGCACAGCGCGTCGGCCGCCTCGGCCGCATCCGCCGCGCCGCCCCGACACGGGTCGATCTCGGGCTCAGTGCGTTGCCTGCAGGCACCTACCAGGTCGAGGAGTTCGTGGTGGACGGAAGCCACGCCAACACCTACGGCGACCGGGCGGCACTCGGCGCGCGCGTGCTATCGGCCCAGTCCGAAGGAGCGGCCCGCCTCGTCGAGGTGGTTCAGGCCATCACGACCGAGTACGGCCTCGAGTCCGGCCGAGTCCGCGACTCGATGTCCGAGCTCGGCGGGCCGGCTCCGGCGCTCCGCCTCGTGATGGAGCCAAACTCCGTCCACCTCGTACGGCTGACCCGCAGCGGCGGCTGATTTGGCCGCGCGGAGACCCTTTCGCTAGGGTAATCTCCTAGCCTCTGTGTATGCGTGAGAAGCCGTTTCCAGACGATATTGAGTTGCTCCTTGCGACCGCCGCCCGGGTTGGTGTCGTGCTCGATTTTTGTCTGTTGGCTCTCGACGCACCAGAGATCGAAGCGGCACTCGAGCACTCGAACAACGATGCGGACAAGACCTATCGACCTCCCGAAACTGACAATCGCTACCTCCTGAGTCGAAAAGCTGCGATTGAGGCCATGGGTGTGTTCTCGGGGCGTCTGAGAAAGCCTGAGCCTGGACGAGAAGGCTTTGTGCTTTCGGTTGAAGAGACACCTCGCGGGGAGCCCATCAGTATTCACACCCTCCTGGGACCCGAGTGGTGTCCGTCGCTGCGCAGGGTCGCGCTCCGAGGAAAGCTCTCGCATGCAGCTACCGATGCCGATCAGGCCGACGCTTCCCACTACCACGACGCTTGGTACCACGGTCGAGGCTACGGGGTCGCCGAGGGTCCCCGCGGACTCACCGGTGCGTTCTTCGATCCTCCATACGGCTTGCGCACCGGCGAAGTCAAAGCTCGTACGCTTAAGCCAGGAGGGGACCCGGACCACGGTCCTTGGGCGAAGGTTACTCATAGCTACCCCGAGTTCTCTGCGCTCGAGCAACTCTTCGCCGATCTGATCGACAAGCTGTTCTACGATCTCCTGACACCGGTCCGGTGCTACAGATGGTCCGACGACTGGTCGACATATTTCGACGGGGGTCGCGAATGGTGGGGCACCGGCTACTGGACGTCGCTAATCCTCGAGAGCGAAGAGATTCTAGTGATTGGCGCCTCCGCGTCGGATTGAGTTCGACGGAGAGCAGCCGCCGAAGTGGGCTCTCGGGGCCCCAGTGATCGGCGCCGGGAGCGCTCTGCGCGAACAGCGGCCCCATCTGTCTGCACCGGTTTCGCCCACGATTTCGCACCGCCAACGTGGGCACACACCTTGCTAGAGCCCATGGACATGATGCGTTCATTCCCCCAGTTCGCGCTCGTCGTCGGTCTCCTCGCGGCTTGCAGCTCCTCCACTCCATTGCTTGATGGCGAGGCTGACGGTCTCGGACCGAAGGCGGACGGCATCGAGTCCTCACCCCTGCTCGCGCGCTGTACACGAGAGGGAGCAAGCCTCGTGTGCGCCTCGCTGGCAGCCGGAGTCACGGCGCTCGATTCGATCGAGCTACGCCGCCCCGACGGGCGCAGCGTCGCCATATTCGACTTCAGCTCGACTGCGACAGCTGAGGCCGCTGTCGACGACCGCGACTTCCCGCTGACCCTCGAAGTGCGTGCCCGCGTGCAACACGTGGTCGGTCTCGAGACGCGGGCCTTCTCGATCGACGTCCCGCTCACCGCGGCGACGGACCTCGCGACTCCGCTCGAGGTGGCCGTTCCCTTCGACGTGTGGCCCGTGGTGATCACCAATCGAACGAACGTCGGCCAGGTGCGCTTCGATGCGTACACGCTGCGGCTCGACGGGGACGTCAGCACGGACGTCATCGATCCGGGCATCCTGCTCGCCGCGGCCGAGCAGCGCACGCTCTATCTTGCCGTCCCGCCAGGCACGACCGCCTTGACCGGCGCAGCGGGCGAGACCTCGGCTGCCGATCCCTTCGTACCGTTCACGATCGAAGCGCCGGGAGAGTACGAGATCACGAGCGCCGGCCTCATTCAGGCCGACGGCGAAGAGGACTCCAGCGACGACGAGTTGGTTCGATGCGTGCCCTCAATGGTCGACGTCGGCACAGAAGGCGCGCCGAGCACCGAGCGCCATCTCTCCTGCGCAATGGTCGTGCGCGAGGGCATCGAAGTGGCGCGCGCAACCATCACGGAGGGCGAGATGCAGGTCGAGCTCCCCACGGACGGCACGTCGGTCGACCTCGGGCTGATAGACTCCGCGCGCACCGTCCGCGCGTCGGTGGAGATCGGCTCCGGTATCAGCGGCCTCTTCGAGACCGCAGGCCCGTTGCCCGCCATCGAGGGCGACGTGACCGTCGAGGACGCACCCGCGGCGCTCACCCTGCCATTCGGGCTCTTGCGCGTCGACCTCCAGCTGGCCAGCGCCGTCATTCGTGTCGCCCTGTCGACGCCTGAGGGTCGCCGCGTCGACTTCGATCGCCAGTGGGGTGACGTGTTTTCGATGCGGGAACGCCTGGTCGTCGAGCGCACCGAGAGCGGGCCCCTCTGGATCGCCGCGAGTCGCGGTGAGACCAGCGTG
>JAFDCW010000043.1 GCA_019312705.1 Deltaproteobacteria bacterium | reverse complement strand
CCTTGAGAAGGCCGAGATTGCCCTGCTGGACGAGGTCTTCGAGGGGCACTCCCCAGCGCCGATATTCCCGCGCAACTCGAATCACGAACGGCAACGACGACTCGACCAATTTGCGGCCGGCCCCTTGATCTCCGTCACGCCACTTGGCAGCCAGTTCTCGCTCTTCCAGGGCCCCCAAGGGAGCAACCGCGTACAGGGACGAGCGATATCGGTCGAGGGAGGTACGATTTGGGCCAGTCGCCATCCAGTGTCTCCAGTCTGTTGTCCGAACCCCCCGTGGTTTCCCCGTGCATCAGTCGTGCCGTGGTGAGCCGTAGCGGGATCGTTGAAGATTCTCGGAGAACGAAGGGGCCGGCGTTGCAACGTTGCACTCTTGGTGCGGCAATCGGCCGCAGTCTTGTTTCACTGTTGCAATGAGGCGGCCCGCGGAGGCTGTAGAGCAGCGACCCGCGGAGACTCCGGCATGATTGCGGCGCGTCCGGTCGCGAGGGGCGTGGTAAAGAGCGCCCCGATGCCCCGCCCTCGCATAGAGGTCCCCGACGCAGCCGGAGATCGGCCCAACCCGGGGGTGATCGCGGCGACCGCGGTGGTCGCCCTCGCCGTCGGCCTCGGCCTCGTGCGCTGGACTCTGATCGATGAACCGGTAGTCGACGACGATGGAGCGGTCGTCGCCGGGGAGGGTCGCGATCTGGGGTCCGGGCGCCATCTCGCAGGGGTAGAGGCCGAAAACGTCGAAACGGAATCAGGACAAGGCGTGGCAGCCGTCGATTTCGATTCGGCCCAACCCACCAACCTCGATTCCGAACGGTCCCCGGGGCCGGAGGTGGAGCCCCAGAATCCCCAAGAGGCGCGAAATCCCGAGGCCGACCCGTCCCCAGCGCCCCCGCCGCCCCACCGCGTGCTCCCAGGTCGCGTGGCCTACCTGCGCTGCGAGGGGGCGAGGCCCACCGGAGGCCCCTTCCCATGCCCCCGGGATCGAGATCTCGAGCGCGCAATCTGGGCCGCCCTCGGAGCCCTCGCCGAGTGTCCTGGGCGCCCCGTCGCGGCGGGCGAGGGGGACCTGCGCTTGGCCTTCAGCGGGGGCAATCTCCAAGAGAGCTCCCTTCGCGAAACCGGGGAGGGAGGGCTCCCGGAGGCGGCGGTCCTCGGTTGCCTGGAGGAGCCCCTCGGCGCCCTGACGACCACCATCCGAGCCGAGGAACTCCTGGTTTCGTTCCGCTTCGTCCTCGAGCCGCGTTGATTCAGAAGAGTTCTGCGGTCGTGGGTTCGGCGCGGGGATCGTGGCACCGCCGACACCTCGCCTCGTACGAGTCCCCAGCGCCCACCTCGACCTGCGTAGCCGCAGCCGTGAGGCGCTGGGAACGCCCCGCGGGCCCTCCACAGCGGGTGCAGATTGCGAGGATCTTCGTCACCTGCTCGGCGACCGAGAGCAGCTGCGGCATCGGCGAGAAGGGGGCTCCGGTGTAGTCCTGGTCGAGGCCCGCGAGGATCACCCGCACCCCGCTCCGGGCCAGGCGCTCCACGAGGGGGACCAGATCGTCATCAAAGAACTGAGCCTCATCGACCCCGACCACCCGCGTATCGGCCCGAATGAGCCGGGCGAGTTCGGCACAATCGGCGACCGGCCGGGCGTCGATGGAAACCGCGGAATGGCTGACGATCTGCTCTGCGTGGTACCGGTCGTCGATCTTCGGCTTGAACGCCTGGAGTGGTTGGCGCGCAATCTGCGCCCGCCGGAGTCGTCGAATGAGCTCTTCGCTCTTGCCGCTGAACATCGGGCCACAGATCACTTCGATCCAACCCACTCCGGACGGCATGACGAACATGGGCACGCTCTCTACGCCCCGCGCCTTCGTGATTCAAGGGGCGTGGCCGTAGAAAAGCGGCCATGGCGCCGAAGTGGTGCATGGTCCTACATGGTGGTCCCTTGCCCTCCAAAAATGGCGATGCATGCCAGCGATCGCTTTTGCCGGGATTCGCGGCTGTGCTAACCTGGTGTGCAGTGGAGGTCGTACTTCGTAAAGTAGGCCGTAAGCCTGGTCGAGCAGTCGTAGGCCGGCTTTTGAGGGCCCCCCGCAAAGGGTCTGTCGTGGTGATTGAATTCCCCGACGGACTGCACGAGTACGTCACCACTCCGGTGAAGCGCATCCTCCGAGTGTGCGACGGCGACGTCTATTACCTGCAGACGGCCAACAGTCGTTACCGCCTCGAAGTGCGCAGCGGTGACGTGCTGGAAGTCGACGAAGCTCCCGCCGCCAAGTAGCTCGCGGCCTCTTCGCAGCAAGAGCCGCAGCAAGAGCCGCAGGAAGACCCGCGGACAGGTGGACCGACTTCAGCGAAGGTCGAGGCGGCCCAGCTTGTCGAAGAGCTCGGTCATGAGCCCTTGGAGTCGTTCGAAGTTGCCCTCGCGCGGCCGTCGCGTCGTCTCATCGACGTAGAGGGCGCGGTTGATCTCGATCTGAACGGCATGCACGCCGGACTCCGGCCGACCGTAGTGCCCCGTCGTGTAGCCCCCCCGATAGGGATCATCGTGGCGCACCGTGAGCCCGGCCGCGCGAAAGTGAGCGTCGACCAATTCGATGAAACGCGCGTCGGCGGTTGTTCGCCCGCGAGTGCCGGGGACGATGTCGGCGCGACGAACTCGGCGCTCGCCTCGCGCACCAAGGCCCACCGACGGCATCGAGTGGGCGGCGACCAGAGTGGCGAACCCGAATCGCTCGCGCAGACGCCCGAGCTCGCCGCGGAGAGTGTCGTGGTAGGGCGTGTAGTACGCGGCGAGGCGGTCTGTGAACTCGCGTTCGGTCAGCGGCCGGGTCAGCGATGGGACACCCGTCGTCGTCATCCGCCAGACGACGCCGCGGGCTTGATTCGCCTTGAGGCCCGGGTGGTCCGAAACCGTCTCCCGGTCGACGTCGTCCGCCGCCCGATTGAGATCGACCACGTACCGTGAGGCGCGGGCCGTGAGCAGGGTTGCCCCGGTCTGGGCAGCGCCGGCGCAGAGTTGGTCGACGTAGATGTCGGCGTCTCGTTCGAGGTCGACCTGGGTTGCGCACAGCTGATGACGGACCCCGTCGGGCACGTCCAGCCCCGCGTGGGGCACCTCCACCAGAACCGGGGTCACGCCCTGGGTAGGGACCGCCAGGTTGAAGTAGGCCGGCACCCGATCGGTGTAATCGTCCTCACCCCCCATGTCGAGGGCCGGGCCCCTACGCTGCGGCAGTCACGAGGCAGCAGGACACGCCGAGGTAGACGGCCCGGGACACCTCGTCGGCGGCGACGACGCCGCTCCGGGCCTCCCGGGAGAGCAGCTCACCGAGGGTGATCTGGCCGTCCACATCGAGCATGCGGTACCACTCGTCGGGGGGACGGTACGCCGCGAGGGGCGTCACCGGCGTCGCGACTCGCACGAGCACCTTGTCGAAGAGGGTGCGAAGGGCGGCGTCGATTTCCTCGGGGTGAGCCTCGAAGGCGGCGTCCCGCATGAGCTCGTGGTTGTCGTAGCCGAGCGGGAATATCTCTTCTTCGCAGCGCACATCCGGGACGAAGGCCCAGCGCCCGGTGCGCCAGCGGAAGGCCTCGAGGTACCGGCTACGCACCTGCTGACGAATGGCACGGAAGAGCTCGACGGGACGAAGCAGGCCCAGACCCACGAGGGCGTCTCCGATGCGGCCGTGATACCGCGGCAGGAGAGCGAGGGCCATGTCGATCTCCATCTGGAGGCAATGCCCGCGGGCGACGAGGAACTGCCCGAGGAGCTCATTCTTGTCGGTAGACGCCACGAACTCCGGACGCCCCTCGTTGAAGTAGATCTTCTTGCGGCGCGTATCATCGAAGAGGTGCAAGACGCCCGTCGCCTGGCCCTCGGAGATGGAGTGTACGAAAGGCAAGAGGCGGCCGCGGGCGAGGTCCCCAGCACGGGTCGCTTCGGTGATTTCTTCGGGCCCCCACGAGAGCGCGGGAGAGGTC
This sequence comes from Deltaproteobacteria bacterium, assembly GCA_019312705.1. The sequence continues at coordinate 7,986 of JAFDCW010000043.1, read as the reverse complement.
ACGAAGCGGTTGAGCTCGGGGACCGCTTTGGCGGGCACGAAGGGCGCGTCCTCGCGGGAGATCGGCGTCGTCGCCGCGATCTTCCCGGAGATGACCATCTGGATCAGGTGGGGGAAACTGAGCGGGCCAACGATCGAACCGTCAGCTAGACGAACGCGGAAGATTTTCGGCACCTCCGCACCGACGTCGATGCCGAGCTCCGCGGAGAGGCCCGTCGTATCGAGCAAGTTGGTGGGCCGCCCGGCGGGCGCCGAGGAGCGCTCTTGCGAGACTGCGTCATCGAAGAGCGCCAGCCGGTGCAGGAGCTTCGCGAGGCGCTCGGGCCCACGCACCAGCCCGCGGCGGCGCATGACGTCATCGACGGCGTCGGCGAAGGCGGAGGAGCTGGGTCGATTGACGGGGTTCGGATCGAGGCCCAGCTCGAGCAGCTTCATGATGTCCTGGGAGATGCGGCGCTTGTTGAGATGCAGCGCCGACACGTCCACGTCGCGGATGCGCATGAGAACGTCGAGTTCCTGACCCCTCCCGAAGAGGGGCTCTGCGATGAGCATCTCGGCGAAAACCGTCGCGAGGGTGAAAACGTCGCTGTGGCCGTCGAGGTCCTGGCCGAGGACCTGCTCCGGCGACATGTAACCGAGCTTACCGCGCACCGTCCCGTCGTCGGTCCGCCCCGAACGATTGTCGACGCGAGCGATGCCGAAATCGCTGAGCTTGACGTGGCCGGTGCCCGTGAGCAGGACGTTGGCGGGGCTCACGTCGCGGTGAACGATGCCGAGGGGTGCGCCCTCGGCGTCCCGGGCCCGGTGGGCGTAGGCGAGGGCCCGGGCGGTCTGAGAGGCGATGTGCAGGGCGACGTCGAGGGGCACGGCTTCGCCGCGGTCGGCGACCCCCCGGAGCAGACGGTTGACGTTGCTGCCGACAACGAGCTCCATCGCGAGGTAGAGTTCGTGATCCTGCTCACCGAAATCGAAGACCTGCACGATGTTCGGGTGCTCGAGGTGCGCCGCGAGGCGGGCCTCGTTGATGAACATCGAGATGAAGTCCGGGTCCTTCAGGTACTGGGGAAGGATGCGTTTGAGGGCGACCCGCTTGACGAAACCGTGGGCGCCCTCGCGGCGGGCCACAAACACTTCGGCCATGCCTCCGGTGGCGAGGCGTTTTTCGAGCACATAAGCGCCGAGGCGTAGCTCCTTCAAGGTTGGGGTCCTTCTCTCGTCCTTCACTCGTGGTGCACGAGGCCCAAGTCCCTGGGTCCGGCCCAGGTCCCAGGATACTGAAGGTCTAGCATAAGCACCATCGGGGCGCGGTCTGTGGGTAAATACCCGACAAGACCGAGGTTTGTCAGGTTTCCGAATTTGCGCCCAGACTGCCCGAACAGTCCTTTGTGGGACCGCCTCCGCCATGTACCCTGAGGGCCGTTTTGCGAAGGAATCCATGGCGACGACGACGACGACATCGAGCTCTTCCCGCAGTCGCAAGGACACGCTCCTCGGCAAGGTAATCGCTGGCCGATACCGCCTCGAGGCCCGCCTCGGCGAGGGGGGCATGGGGGTTGTCTACCGGGCCCGCCACGTGCTCATCGACCGGGTCGTTGCGCTCAAGTTGATTCGGCCGGACCTCCGCGGCGAGACCCATCTCCGGGCCTGGATGCTCCGCGAAGCGCGGGCGGCCAACCGGGTCGACCACGCCCACATCGTCGACATCCACGACGTCGGCGAGACCGAGGACGGCGAACTCTACCTGGTGATGGAGTACCTGGTCGGGGCGAGCCTCTCGAGTCAAATCGCCAAAGGGCCGATGCCCATTCCCCGGGCCGTCGACATCATCGAGCAGATGACGGCCGCGCTTTCCCGCGCCCACGACCTCGGGGTCATCCATCGCGACCTGAAGAGCGACAACATCATGCTGACGCAGCGCGGAGGTCGTCAGGACTACGTGAAGATCCTCGACTTCGGCCTCGCGGCTCTGGCCCGGGACCCACGCCTCGCTCCCAAGGGCGCCGTCTTCGGCACCCCGGAGTACATGTCGCCAGAGCAAGCCCGGGGCGAGGACGCGATCGCCTCGAGCGACCTCTACGCCCTCGGCATCCTCTTCTACGAGATGACGACCGGGCAGCTCCCCTTCCGGTCGAGCGACCGGGAGACGCTCCTCGAGATGCAGCGGTCCGGCGCGACGAAAAATCCCCGCACCCTGCGTGAAGACCTGCCCGATGCGGCCGAGCACATCATTCTCCGGCTCCTCCAGAAGAAGGCCGACGACCGCTTCCGGGACGGCCATCACCTTCAAGAAGAGCTGAAGGCCTTCCAGCGCTCGCTGCCTTCGACGGCGTGGGATCGCGCGACTCAGGATGCCCCCCAGGGTCCGCCGCCGCCGCCCCCAGCCCAATCGACGGGCGTCGCCGAATGGTCGAAGCGCGCCGCGAACTTCCTCCGCTTGGTTTCCCGGGCCTACCCGAACGGACGAGCGCCGGAGAACATCTCCAACGCCGCCGACAAGGTGTGGGACCTCGCCGCCCGGGCCTCGAAGCTCGAAGGCGAGCTCGCGAGCCACGCCAAGAAGCTCGAGGCGATCGAGCGGCGAGGCCGCGCGCTGCGCGCGGAGATCGGGCGTAAGGTCGAAGAGCTGAGCCACGAAGAGTCGAGCCTCGCCCGCCGCGCGGCCGAAGAGCGCGACCGGGCCCGGCGCATCCAGCGGGCCATCGCCGGCGCCCAGGAAGCGCAGCAGGCGAGCGCCCAGCGCGTGCAGCAAGTGCAACAAGCCGGGGGCGACATGGCGACGCTCCAGCAAGTTTTCGAAGAGTCCGGCGGCCTCGCCGGCCGGGTGCACGCGCTGAGCGAGGTCCTCAAAGAGCACGACGCCAAGGCTACCCGACAGGAGCAGCAGGCTGAATCGCTACGCAAGCAGGTCACTGACCTGCGCGCCCAACTCCAGCGCTACGGCGACGCCCTCGAAAGTGACCTCACGGCCGGTCGCGAGCGCATCGCGACCCGGGTCCGGGAGGCCCTGAGTTACGAAAAGTCGTTCACCGACGCGTCGGGAACCCTCGTCGACCACCTCAAGGGCAAGGCCGAGTGCCGGGAGCTGCTCGAAGAGGTCCGTAAGGATATGGCCCAGCACCACAGCCTCGGCACGGCCCCCAGCAAAGTCCCGGTCGTGCGGCGCGACAGCTGGGTCGTCAAGAGCTGAAAACCTGGGGTAATCTGGGAGCATGACTCCCAGAGGTATCCGCGAGGTCGCGCTCGTCGCAATGGTGCTTTCCTGCCTCTCCTGCCTCTCCTGCCTCGTCGCCTGCGGTGACGACGGGAGCGGGGGCGATGGAGGTGTGACGCGGGACACCGGCGCCGGCCCCGACGGTGGGCCCCGGCCTGACACCGGGCCGCTGCCGGACAGCGGCGTCGTCATGCCGAGCCCCGGCGAGTATACCCACCGCATCGACGAGAGCCCGCCAGGCCTCGACCTGTGGACCGCGCCTGTCGCCCATCGCATCGAAGCCGGCGAGCGGGCGCCGTCAGAGAGCGCATCAGGGATCGCGATGGCCGCAGCGCGCAACGAGCGCGAGGCCGCGCAGCTCATCATCGCTCCCGGGTCTGGCCAGGTGACGGTGACCGTGGCGCCCTTTGCCGGGCTCACTGGGGCGCGAGTCGATGTCATGGAAGCGACCTTCGCCAGCGGCTGGGCCGAGGGCCTGATTCCCCGGGCCGCCGCGGACCCCATCGCCCTCGATGCGGCGCATCCGACCGTCGTCTGGTTCATGGTCACGGTCCCGGCGGACGCCGCCCCGGGAGAGCACGAAACGACCGTCACCCTCGGTGGTGCCGGCGGAGATGCGGTCGTCCCCCTACGCCTGACGGTCTTCGACTTCGACCTGCCCCGAGAGATCCACTTTCGCACCCAGCTCAACATCAACGTATCGAGCCTCGTCGCGGACGGCGACGTCGACGCCGCGAAGACGATGCTCTTCGAGCACCGCTTCACCCCGAAGTCCGTGACCTGGCCCAGCGGCTTCAACTACGGCATCACCTGGGACAGCGGCGCGAACCCGATGCGCTGTTCGGCGTTCTGGGACGAACCCGACGAGCCGGATCAGTTCAGCATCGGCTGGCTGTCACGGCGCTACATGCTCGGCGAGGGATGGAACGGGGTCGGCTTCCCGACCGCGATGCTCTTTCAGTTTGTCGACAACGGCACACCCCGGCCGGACACCTTCTGCGGCGAAAGCCGGGGCGCCAGCCACCTCGGCACGGCGGCCTATGATGCCGAATGGGGCGCCTACCTCGCCGGCCTGTATGCATACCTCGAGGCCAACGGCATGCAGGAGCGCGGCTACTACTACGCGCAGAACGAGCCCCAGAACGCGGCCGACTACACGACCGCGGCCCACCTCTGTCGGGTCGCCCGGGCCGCCGCGCCGAACCTGCGCATCGCCGTGAGCGAAGAAGCCAAACCCGAGATCGCCGAACACACCGACGGCGCCTGCGGCTACGACATCTGGATAGCCCACCTGCCGGCCTACGAAGAGACCTACGCCCACGAGCGCCACGTCATGCACGGCGAGGAGAGCTGGTTCTACAGCCTCGACCGGGACGCCGACCCCTACCCGAACCCGACGACCATGGACCGCCAAGGCATGCACCAGCGCATCTTGCCTTGGATGGCGTGGAGCCTTCGGATCCGCGGGTGGGCCTACTACGACTTTGGCCGCTTCTTCGACGGAGCACGCCCCGGAGTGCGGGCCGAGATCCTCCGCGAGGGCTTCGAAGACTACGAGTACCTCTGGCTCGCCAACGGCTCCGCCGAGGCCAACCCGGGGGAGACCGTCGCTGTCGACGCCACGGCCCGAAGCGTCGCCGGCAGCCTCACGGGGTGGACCCGGGATGCCGACGCCTTCATGGCGCTCCGGCGAGAGCTCGGCCGATACATCGAGGGGTCGCGCACGACGGTGCCGGCCCTGAGCGTGGCGACCGACCGGCCCCGGGGAGACTACTACGTGAACTTCCAGGACCCCGGAGGCGCGCCGAGCGCCGACCCGCTGACCGTGGGCGACCACGAGTACATCAAAGTCGGATGGCAGCCCTACGACGACGACGATGGATACGGCTGGTTTGGCGAGAACATCGACAACCCGTCGATTGCGATGACCGGCTACGACGACGCCGGAGGCTACGACGAAGTACAGAAGAGCTATCTCTACGACGACTATGGGCGCCCCGGGACGTTCGAGTTTGCGATCGAGAATGGGACCTACCAGGTAACCCTCGGCGTGGGCCGCCCGGCCCGCGGCTACCCCGGGGACCCGCACAACGCGACGGTCGAGGGCACTGTCGTCGTCGACGACGAGGTGACCACCGACGCCGCGCCCACGATCGAACGCACCGTGACCGTCGACGTCGTCGATGGCCGGCTGACCGTCGAGGTGGGGGGCCGGAGCCGGTCGACGGGCGATTTCGCCTATACATTCGTGGCATATCTAGCGATCGAAGCGATTTAGCCGACCGCGCCACTTTCGCAGCCCAAAGGGCTTTTTTGGGGGGCGCCAGTCGGCGCCGCAACGTATACGTTCCGGCCATGACTCGGCTCAGCTACAAGCAGCACCCCCCAGACGGCGACTGGGACGCCATCGTGATCGGCTCTGGCGTCGGCGGCCTGTGCGCCGCAGCACTGCTCTCCCGCTACGGCAACAAGCGCGTCTGCGTGCTGGAGCGACACAGCGTCGCCGGGGGCTACACCCACGTCTTCAAGCGCCGCGGCTACGAGTGGGACGTGGGCATCCACTACATCGGTGAGGTCGATGAGAAGTCCGTGATGGGATACCTCTTCGACGTGATCACCGCCGGGCAGATCAAGTGGGAGCCCACGCCGGCCTGCTACGATCGCATCGTCCTGGGCGACCGCTCCTTCGACCTGGTGGCGGGACGAAAGAACTTCGTCGAGAGCCTGGTCCGCGACTTTCCGGACTCCCGGGAAGACATCGACGCGTACATGGCGCTGATGGACAAGGTCAGCAAGTCCACCCCCGGATACTTCGCCTACCAACTCCTCCCGATCGGAGTTCGCCAGGCCGTGGCGCCGTTGGTCACTCGGAAGTTTCGGCAATTCTCCGACCAGACCGTAGAGGAAGCGCTGCGGCCCATCATCAAAGACCCGGTGCTCTTCGACGTGCTCACCGGGCAGTGCGGCGACTACGGCCTCACGCCCCGGGAGGCGAGTCTCGCGGTGCATACGATGGTGGTCATGCACTACATGGAGGGAGCTTACTATCCGGTCGGCGGCCCGGCGACGATTGCCGACGGGACCGAGACGGTCATCGGTGAGTCCGACGGGGCGATCTACACCAACGCCGAGGTGGGCGAAATCCTCCTCGAAGGCAAGCGCGCCGTGGGCGTGCGCATGGCCGACGGCAAGGAGCTCCGGGCCAAGGTCGTAATCAGCGACGCCGGCGTACCGGCAACCTACATGAAGCTGCTTCCGAAGGACGTGGCGGAAAAGACCGGCGTCCCCGCGAAAGTGCGCGACATCGGCCCGTCGGCGGCCCACCTCTGCCTGCATCTCGGATTCACCGAAACCGCCGAGGAACTAGGCCTCGACGGCACCAACATCTGGGCCTACGCCCCCGGCGACCGGGAAGAGAACTCCGCCCGATTCGCGGCGGATTCGAAGGCGACGATCCCGTTTGCTTATTTGTCCTTCCCATCGGCGAAGGACCCGACCTTCCAAGAGCGATACCCCGGAAAAGCCACCGTCGAGATCATCATCCCGGCCCAGATGGAGTGGTTCGAAGAGTGGGCCGATACGAAGTGGATGAAGCGCGGCGACGCCTACGAGGCGTGGAAGGCCGCGATGAGTGAGCGCATGCTCGAAATCCTCTACGCCCACCGCCCCCAGCTCGAGGGCAAGGTCGACTACCAGGAGCTGTCGACACCGCTCTCGACCCGTCACTTCACCGGCCACGAGGCCGGGGAGATGTACGGTCTGACCCACACTCCAGAGCGCTTCCGGGCGGGGTTCCGCGTGCGGTCGGGCGTCCCGGGGCTCTTCCTCGCCGGCGCCGACGTCTCCTCCTGCGGCGTCGCCGGGGCGCTCTTCGGCGGAGTGTTGGCCGCCGGCGCGGCCCTCGAGGGCAAACTCGCCGGCCTGATCCTGCGGCACATCACGCCAGGCTTGGCGGCGAAAGCCGAAGAAGCATGAGGCTGGCGCGACCGGCGGAGCGCGGTTATGTTCCCCGTCCTCACGGCCGAGTGGCGGAATAGGCAGACGCGCCGGATTCAAAATCCGGTGGGGGCAACCTCGTACCGGTTCGATTCCGGTCTCGGCTACCAAGGACGAGCTCCGGTTTGCTCCCGTCGACCGGTCCAGGCGCTGCTGTTTAGAAGCAGGCGGAGAGGGCGGCGAACGGGTCAAGCGCAATACAGTCCATGTACGCGTCACAATCGGCCGCACCATCGGCACAGGCCTGTACGGCGGCGAGCTCGGCTGAGGTGAGGGAGTAGAGCGGCACAGCGGCCTCGAGGGGAGAGGTCATGAATTCGCAGTGGGCCGTGATGGCTGCGACCGCCGCGTCGACCTCGCTGCTGGTGACTCCGGCATAGGCCGCTGCAACGCAAGTCTCCGCAGCCGACGGGTCGGGAAAGGACCGACAGGACGATGCGCTGCTATTTTCGCGCAAACAATCGATGGCGTCGGCGAGATTTCCTGGCCGGGCGTCAGATTGACAGTGGGTTCCGAGAACCATGGCGTTGCAGGTGCGCCCTCCGTCGTCGGTGCAAACTGCAGCGAATGCGGCGGATGCCGCCTCGCAGCGGACGACCTCGGGGTCACCGCCGGAGTCTCCCACTGCCGTATCCGACATGCCGGTATCTCCGACGGCGGTGTCGGATGCGCCGGAGTCTCCCGGCCCGGAGTCCGTTGGGGAGGACGTGTCGTCTGAGCACGCCACGAGGAAGAACGCAGAGAGGGCGAGAGTGCAAATTGAGATCGAGTGGATTGAGT
>JAFDCW010000549.1 GCA_019312705.1 Deltaproteobacteria bacterium | reverse complement strand
CCGTCCGGGGTATGCTGCTCCGGGGAAGCCTAGGAGGACGCAAATGCAGGTACTCGGACAGGTTCCATTTGGCGACGGTGATCCCGCCTTCGACGTCTTCGCCATTGCGGACGGCGAGTTCGCACGAGTCGTAACCGAGGGGTTGCAGCGGCGACCGCAGCCCGGACTACCGCCGGATCATCCGGCGGCGCAGCTCGAGTTCTATACCTACCTCCACGCGGGAGAGGCGCGACGACTCGGTCCCGTCATGAGAATCGTCGGCACCCTCGCCCAGGCCGTGCACTCTCTTCGTACTCCGGTGAGCGGCTTGGACACGATGCAACTGCCCCTGGACGAAGGCGTTACGCTCTACTTCGCGCTGCTCGATCTCGGAGCGCGAGCCACCGACTCGCCGAGCGTCGCGTTTCTCAACGTCATTCCTCTCACGCCGAACGACTACCTCCGCGCCCGTGATGGCGGCCTCGAGGCGTATTGGGCGTCGTTGCCCCCCATGTCGGGCAAGGACCGAGGCGAAGCGGCGTGGCGCAACGTCTTCGAACATATGCTCCGCCCGTAGATCCGGACAATCGCAAGTCTCCATGACCGCTTCCTGGTTCACGTGGACGCAAAGAGAAACAACGGTGCGGTAGGTCGAATGCATGAGTTGTCCGGTTTATACCAGACTCACCGCGCCCCATCACTCCATCGTCGAGTCGACCGACGTCAGCCCGACGGGCACCGGCAGGTCGGTGGCCTCGAGGTTCGCTCCGTTGTCGTGGAAGGCGACATCGTTCGTCAATCGAGTCAGATCGTAGTCGGGGACCTGCACGCACGCCCCGATGTCGCACCCGGAGACATCTCCGTCGCTCAGCGTGACCGACGCGCCGTTGGCGAGTTGCACGCCGCAGACGTCGGCCCGCTCGATGCGGATACCGGTGACTTCGAACGAGGCGTCGTCGTAGACGCCGATGCCCACGCCGCCGGCCCAGGAGGCGCACTCGCTGCCGCAGTCGGTCTCGGTGGTGTCGCGCACGACGAGGTCTCGCGCCGTCACCGTGGCGCCCGCAAGCACGGAGAGGCCGACGTCGCGACTTCGCTCGAGGAGAGCCCGCGTCATGGTCGCCGTGGCGCCGCTCTGCACGGTCAGTCCGCGCCCGAAGTCGTTGCTCGCAGCCTCGGGCCGGCTGTCGCGCACGACGAGGTCCATGAAGTCGGCCGTCGAGCCTTCGCCTGAAACCAGAGCGCCGCCGCGGTTGTTCACGAGCAGCACGCGCTCGGCGCGCGCGGTCGCACCAGTGAAGACCGCAAGGCCCGAACCGGCGAGTCCGTCGAGGGATCGCCCTTCCGAGTCGGCGACGAGCACGTCCACGAGGTCCACCTCCCCACCGTTCTGCACGAGGATCCCGTACTGGCGACTGCCGCGGATGATGGCGCGCGCAAGGCTGACCTGACTGAAGTCGCCGGCGAACACGCCGAGTCCATCCGCGCCATCCTGCTCCAGCGTGTCGACGATCGTGATGTCGCTGGCGTCGACGGGCGCGAACGAGAACATGGCCATGCCGTGCACGCCCTCCACGTGCACCCGCGACAGCGTGCCAGTCGAGCCGCCGTCGAAGCCGAACCCGCTCGGGATCGAGCCGGGCGCGGCCGCGCGCGAGTCCCGCAGCACCACGTCTTCCACGAGCGCTGACGCCCCCGGATCGCCCGCCGCACCGATGCCGAAGTTCTGGAAGCGCTCGACCACCGCGCGCCTGACAGTGAGGGAAGCGCCGTCCAAGGCCACTAGCCCGCCGCCGCCCCGGCCGTCGGACGCACGCCCCGGTGCGCCGCGGCATACGACGTCTTCGACGTCGAGGGTCGCCCCCGAGGAAGCTGTGCCGCACGACCACGCGTTGTTCTCGAGGACCGCCCGCGCGACGCTCATCGTCGCGCTAGTCCTCACCACAATTCCGTCACCCCCGGCGCCGTCGGGGATTTGGAAGTCGGTGTTGCGGATCGCGATGTCTTCGATCGTGACCGATGCACCCGTCTCGGCGATCACTCCCGCCAGATGGTTGTTCTCGAGCACAGCCCGCGAGAGGGTGAGAGGCCCCGCTCCCTGGGTGACGAACACCCCGGCACCGATGCTCTCGTCGGACATGTTCCCGCGGGAGTCGCGGACGAGCAGCGAGCGCACCGTCGCGGTCGCGTCGCCGGCCACCCCGACGCCGGCTCCCCGACCCAGGCGGACCTCGACGCCCTCGATGACGGCCTCGGCGGGGGCGCTGAGGCCGTTGACGAGAACCCCCGCGCCGACGAGCGTGAGGTTTCGGATCTCGTTGCCGGTGCCGCGCGCGTTGATGAGCCACTCGGTCCCGCCGTTCTCGAGTGTCGTGCCACCAGCGCACACGCCAACGACCCGTGTGTCCCCCCGAATCCACGTCGTCGTCATCAACTGGCGGCCGCGGGCGAGCGCGATGGTGACCGGCGGGTCGTGATCGGCGAGCGCATGTCCGATGGACTGGTAAGGGCTCGCCATCGAGCCGTCTCCGCCGGCGGGCGCGCCGCCCCTCACGTAGGCGATGGGCCGATCGGTGGGCAGGCCCGTGGGCCAGTCTCCGGTGGCGGGACACGGATCACCGACCGGCGCACAGCCCGGCTCACCGGGGAAATGCGCCTCGCCGTCAGCGCAGTCGTCGGGACCCGCCGCGGCGTAGGCGTCGCAGGTCTCGACGCCCGTCGAGGACACGGCCACGCGCCAGCCGTCCGGACAATCGAGAGCGGGAGGTGCGACGGGAGGCTCACCCGCCTCGAGCCACGAGATCATCGGCAGCGCCGGACCCGGTCTCGCGTCGAAGGTGGCGTCCCCCGGGGGCGGGCCGCTATCACCGGCCGGCGGCGCGTCGTCTCCGCAGGCTGCTGTGACGAGCAGCGTCACGGCCAGCGCACCCCCCGTGGCCCATCGCGAACACGGCACCGATCACCACCTCCGTGGAAGAGGTTACCACCGAAGTGGGGCCCGGCCCTCGGGCTCGCCATGCGGCCTACGGTTCGCTGCCGGCGATCCCCATCTGCCGCTCGAGGGCCCTCAGCTCAGCTCGGCCCCGGGCATCGTCCGGAGCGCGTTCGAGCCCCTCTTCGTACGCCCGCCGAGCGTCCTCGGACCGGCCGAGGCGCTGGTAGGCGCGGGCGAGCTGAAAGTGTCGGGCGGGCTCGTGCGGACCGCGAAGGGCGTTGGCGCGTTCGTACATGTGGGCCGCGTCCTCGACTTGGTCTCGACGCGCCAGGTCCCCTCCCCAGAACCTATAGTAGTCGTAGGGCGCATCCGAGGCTCTCAGCGTGCCCACCATGCAGAAGACCACGGCCGCGTTGGCGAGGGCGCGGGTCAAGGCGGAGGTGGTCGGCAATGACTTGCGGGGCCAGAGCGCCGCGGCGGTCATGGCGGCAACGCCCACGGCCAAGGGCACGGTGCCCTCGGCGGGCACGAAGTACACGCCCATCGCGCAAGCCCCCGCTGTACCCGCTGCCATGTATTGCGACGCCGGTTCTCCGGGGCGTGTCAGGTTCGAGAGCAGCGCCTGGCCTCGTTCCAGGACCGGAGCGAGGGGCCGCGCGGCGGCGAGGAACCAGCTGTCGGGGAAGAGCAGCAGGTAGTAGATGCCGATCATGTAGTACGAGAACCAGCCGATTTTGAGGTCGATGACCTCGACGAGGATGTGGAAGATGGGCCCCGTGATGCACGCAGCCGGTCTGAGTCGCGGCACGATGAAGGCCACCGCGACGAAGAACTGCCAAAGCATGATCACGTGGGCGACGAAGGAGTACATGCCGAGATCGGTCCAGCCGAGGGCTGCGTTGATCGATGCGTACATCTCTCGGACGCCCTCGACCGTGATGATCCGATTGAGAGACCATCCGCTCAGCCAGTGCTCATCGACCTTCGTGATGGCCGTGTAGAAGTAAACGATCGAAACCTCGGCGTAGATAAGGCGTATCGCGAGAGATCGAATGCGTCGGGGCTCGTCCGGCACAGGCCCACGGTCGAGGCCCGGAAGCTCGTGGAAAGGGAGGAAGCAGCAGACGACGAGGAGCAGGCAA
>JAFDCW010000548.1 GCA_019312705.1 Deltaproteobacteria bacterium | reverse complement strand
TTGGGGCCGGCCTCGGAGCGAGCGTACTGGGCGCCTGGGAGCCCATGGAGCCGGAGCGGTCGACGACGAAGATGACGTCCTGAACACCCCCGAGAGGAACGCCAAAGAACTCGGCGACGCCCGCGCCCCTTACCGGGACGGCGACGGTGGCACTCACCTGCACCGAAGCTCCCGCCTGCGCCGAGAGGCCAGCTCCCCCGAGGATCGTCAACCCTGGATGGCTCAGCGGCATCGAGCCGCCGCACCCGCCCACGCTCACGCTGAGCATGACCGCGACGGCCGCGGGAAACGACAAGGTGGGTGCATGCATGTTAGGTAGTGCGCGGAGAGTTGGAACCACGCCCCGTGTTTGAATGTTCGCATGGCCCTCTCCCCTCGTCGATGGTGATGAGCGGCCTCATAACGAAGGCCGCGCTCACGTTGGCGCTCTTGCTGACGTCCGGCTGTGTGAAGATCCTGCCGCAGGCTGCGACCCCAGAACCCATCGCCCCGGCCGTCGCGGGCAGTCCCCCACAAGGACAAGGGCGCCTCGTTGTCGACGTCGTGGATGGGCCAACCGAGGTTCAGCACGTGACGCTTCGCGCGACGCCCCGGGACCATGACGACGGGCGTCAGACCTACAGTCTGACGGAGTCCTTCGAGGCTCTCTGCCCAGCTAGCCCATGCGTCCTCGACGCAGCGCCCGGCAACGTGGCGATAGGGTTCCCCACTCTCGGTTCCAACAAGGTCGAGGTGGAAATAGTGCACGTAAGCGTCGGGACGTCTGTCTACCGGCGTTCCTTGAGCGAGTACCACGACGACACGGGGGCCGTTCGCGTCCTGGGGATCATTGGCACCTCGGTAGGCGTGGTCGCCGCCATCACCGGCGGCTCCATCCTCAGCGCCGGCCTGAGCGACGGAAACGACGACATTGCAATCGCCGGGGGCATCATCCTGGGCAGCGGCGCTGTCCTGATGATCCTCGGCATCTTGGGCCTCAACCTGGACGCCCCAACCCTCCGCCCCGGCTCCGCGATCCACTTCCCTCTCTGAAACTCGTGCAGAAACGCCCCGTCGCGATACTCCCTTCCGTGGCTCTGGATCACGCACTAGGGAAGCTCTGTGGGGCAACGCTCGTAGCACGCCCCACACGAACTCCCTTTGCGAGGAAGACCCATGAATACGAGAATCGACTATTTGGCATTGGCGGGGCTGCTGATTTTTGGCGCGGCGTGCGGAGACGAAGAAGCAGCCTCTGAGGGGCCTGCCGCTTCAGGCGACCAGCCGGCCGCAGCAGAGTCGATTGCTGGCGATGCGCCAGCGGAACTCAGTCTCGAAGGTGAGTGGGTGCTCAACATTCCCGACATGATCAACATGATGCCGGAGGAGCGGCGGAAGGACATGCACCTGATGTGGCTCCTGGGCCGAGCAGGGGATCCGACAGAGGAAGAATTGGCGGCGCACGGATTCGATGATGACAGTCGTGAGACGGTGGTAGCGGGGCGCGCGCATCGCGTAGACCCCGAAGCTGAACTGCCAGAAGGCCTCGACCGTGGGGGCGTCGAGATGCTGCTGGGGCTCGCCGCGCGCCCGGTGCCGGGCCTGGACATCACGATGACAGTCACGAGTGACTCGATGGTGATCAATGCACCCGACGGTGCTCATCCAAGTAGCTTCGAGGCCGGCGCCTTGGAAGGTGACGTGCTGAACTTCACCTCCCGGGACGAGGGCGGGACGGAAGACGAGGCCATCACCGCCACATTCGACGGCGCAGACCGGGTCGTGATCGCAGCGCCAGAAGAACCGCCCATGACGTTCCTGCGTCAGGGCTCCGCCGCCGCCATCGCCCAAGCTGCGTACGAGTAACGCAGGCAGGCGAGGCTCGCGTGGCGTACCCTCGCGTCTATGCGCGCTGCTCTGTGGTCCCATCTTCTTCTGGCATTGATGCTCACCGCCTGCGGCGATGCGACAGGCGGCCAGCACAACTCGGCAGGCAACGGCGGGGCCGGAACGTCCGGGGCCGGGTCCGCGGCGTCACGCGCCTTCGACCGGGCCGCCCCGATCGAGCCCCGGACCGGCACCCCCGCGCGGGACGAAATCTACATGCTGCTCATGGCAAACGCCGAAGCGCCCCTTACCGAGGGCGAGCACTGCGAGAGCTTCAGCACCGACCGCAACGTCGGGCCAGCGACTTTCGGCGACTTCTACGCCATCCAGCTCGCCGCCCTCGATGAGCAGCCCGTCTCCGTGCCCATCGAGTGCACCGAAGAGGAGGCCCACTACAATTGCGATGTGAACTTCCTCGCTGGCAGCGACGGTGAGAGCCCCTGGCACTGCGGATTGCGCTTCGCGATGACCAAGGACACCCGCACGCCGATCCCCGGTTCCATCATGTGCACCGGGACGTGTTGAGTGGCTGCACGTCCCCAGCGGGCTCGGGCACGTCGGCAGGACCGGGAGCCGAAGACCTCGACGAGGCAAGGTCAGCTTCCAGAGAAGCCGCCATTTCTCGGGCCTTGGACCTCCCGTCCGCTTGCCCGTCCCGGGAGGGCCGTGCTAAGCCCCGGGCCCTGTCAATCCGGGGCAGAATGCCATGTTCGACGCGCTTCAGAAGGGCTTCAAAGCCGCCAAAAACAAGTTAGCTGGGGTAACCGAGCTAACCGCCGAGAACATCGAGCCGGCCCTCAAGGACGTACGCATGTCCTTGCTGACGGCGGACGTAGAGCTCGGCGTCGTCAAGCGCTTCCTCGCTCGGGTCAAAGAGAAGAGCCTGGGCGAAGAGGTCCAGACCCGGGCCTCCCTCGGCGGCAAGAAGGTCAAGGTTGGCGCCCAGGAGCACTTCGTAAAGATCTGCGAAGACGAGCTCGTCGCCATGATGGCCGCCCCCGAGGGCGATCCGGCGATCTACCTCGCCAAGAAGCCCCAGCCGACCGGCATCATGATGGTCGGTCTCCAGGGCGCGGGTAAGACGACCACCGCGGCCAAGCTCGCCAAGCACCTCGAGACGACGATGGAGCGCAAGTGCCTGCTCGTCGCCGCCGACGTCCAGCGCCCCGGCGCCATCGAGCAGCTCCAGATCCTCGGCGAGAGCATCGACGTCCCGGTCTTCGCCATCCCCGGCGGACGCCCCCTCGACATCTGCGAGAAGGCCGTCGTCGAGGCGCGCAAGCTCAAGCGCGACACCATCATCTACGACACCGCGGGTCGCCTCGCGATCGACGACAAGCTCATGGGCGAGCTGTCGGACATCAAGAACAAGACCAAGCCCCACAACATCTTCCTCGTCATCGACGCGATGATCGGACAGGACTCGGTCAAGACGGCCAAGTCCTTCCACGACCGGCTCAACCTCTCCGGCGTGGTCCTCACCAAGCTCGACGGTGACGCCCGGGGCGGCGCGGCCCTCTCGGTCAAGGAAGTCACCGGAGCCCCCATCAAGTTCGCCGGCATGGGCGAAGGCATGGACGAGCTCGAGGAGTTCCGCCCCGAAGGCATGGCGAGCCGCATCCTCGGCATGGGCGACATCGTCGGCCTGATGAAGGACTTCGAGGGCGTCGTCGACGAGCAGCAGGCGGAAGAAGACGCCAAGCGCATGCTCCAGGGGCAGTTCACCCTCGACGACTTCCTCCAGCAGATCGAGATGATCCAGGGCATGGGCCCCCTCGGAGACCTGCTCGACAAGCTGCCCGGCTTCGGCGACATGATGCCCGAGGGAGTGAACCTCGACGAGAAGGAGCTCGTGCGCGCCAAGGCCATCGTCTCTTCGATGACCAAGAAAGAGCGCACGATCATCGAGCTCTTTCAGAAGCAGCCCACCCGCGTAGTACGCGTCGCGAAGGGCTCCGGCACCTCCGAGAAGCAGGTCGCCGAGTTGCTCCAGCGCTTCGCGATGATGCGCCAGATGATGGGCAGCATCGGCAACCAGGCGGGCATGCTCTCCAAGGTGCCCGGCATGAAGCAGCTCGCTCAGGCGAAGAATCTCAGGTCGGCGATCAAGACCGGGGGCCTCGAAGGCAACCCCATGATGGCCAACCTCGCCGAAGAGCTGCTCGAAGCCGCGGTCGCCGGCCAGGGCCCG
>JAFDCW010000547.1 GCA_019312705.1 Deltaproteobacteria bacterium | reverse complement strand
GTCGGCTCAAGGCAGGGTCCAGCGCTGGGATACGCTCACGGCAGACGTCGAGGCATCCCGAGAGCTCCTCGAGCTCGCCTCCGCCGATGACGACGCCGAAATGGTGACCGAGGTGGCCGGGCAAATCCCCGACATCGACGCCGGCGTCCGCCAATTGGAGGTCGAGCGCATGCTCGCCGGACCCGAGGATGGGTCCGACTGCATCGTGACCATCCACCCCGGAGCGGGAGGCGTCGACGCCCAGGACTGGGCCGAAATGGTCAGCCGCATGTACCTACGCTGGGTCGAGAAGAAGGGCCTGAAGGTCGAGCTGATCAACAACCAGCCCGGCGACGAGGCGGGCATCAAGGAGGTCTCCTTCATCGTCCACGGCGATAATGCCTACGGCTACCTCCGGGCCGAGGGCGGGGTCCATCGCCTCATCCGCATCAGCCCCTTCGACGCCAGCGGCCGCCGGCACACCGCGTTTGCGGCGGTCTACGTCGTCCCGGATCTCGATGAGGGCAATACCGACATCGAAATCCGCACCGAGGACCTGCGCATCGACACCTATCGTTCGAGCGGCGCCGGCGGGCAGCACGTCAACAAGACCGAGTCTGCAGTGCGCCTGACGCACCTGCCCTCCGGGGTCGTCGTCGCCTGCCAGGCGGAGCGGTCGCAGCATAAGAACAAAGCGACTGCAATGAAGATGCTTCGTGGGCGGTTGTACGAACTCCAGCGCCGTGAAAGGGAAGCGGCGTTCGAGGATGCCTACGGTGGGGACAAGCAAGACATCGCGTTCGGGGCACAAATCCGCACCTACACGCTCCAGCCCTACACCATGGTCAAGGACGAACGCACCGACCACAAGGTCACCAACGCTCAGGCCGTCCTCGACGGAGACCTCGATTCATTCATCGAGGCGTACCTGCTCAAGGCCGCCGACGACAAGGCGGAAGCCGAAGCCGACCGCTGAGGAAGTTATCGTGGCAACCGAAGACGAGCTAAAGAGGGCGCGCGCAGCCCACGCCAAGAACGAGTTCGGCGACGACCGAGCGGCCTGGTACCCGAACTGGCTCCGGGTGACCCCGGAGATCGAAGCTGCGCGGAAAGGCCTCATGGCCAGCGTCACTTCCGAGAGCTTCGAGGGCTGGGCCAGCGAAGAAGAGCTCACCGCGAACGCCGAGCTCTTCGCGATCTACGGGCGGGTCATGGCCAAGCGCGGGCCGTTCCTGGTCATCCAGACCCCTTACGGCCGGATCCAGGTCTACTTCGCCAAAGAGGTTCAGAAAGCGGGCCTCAAGGGCACCCTCAAGCGCACCGACGTCGGCGACCACGTCTGGGCCCGCGGTCGCAAAATCAAGACCCTCAAGGGCGACAAGGCCCTCGCCTGCCCCTCCCCGGAGGACTTCCGCCACGTCGCAAAAGCCATGCTCCCGCCACCGGAGAAGTGGCACGGTCTCAAGGACGTCGAGAAGCGGTACCGCGAGCGCTACGTCGACCTCTTCGCCAACCCCGAGGTCGCCTCCGTATTCCGAGCTCGGAGCCGCATCGTGAAGACGTGCCGGAGTTACCTCGACGAGCGCGACTTCCTCGAGGTGGAAACCCCGATGCTGCAGTCCGTGCGCGGGGGGGCGACGGCCAAGCCTTTCTCGACGCACCACAACGCCCTCGACATCGGGCTCTACCTGCGCATCGCCCCCGAGCTCTACCTCAAGCGCCTCGTCGTCGGCGGCTTCGACCGAGTCTACGAAATCGGTCGCAACTTCCGCAACGAGGGCATCAGCACCCGCCACAACCCCGAGTTCACGATGCTCGAGTACTACGTCGCCTACGCGACGTACGAGGACCAGATGGACCTCGTCGAGGGCATCTTCAGCGCCGCCGACGACGCGGTCCGGGCCGAGTTCCCGGCCCTCACGACCGAGCGTACGTTCTCCCTCGAGCACGGTTTTCAGCGCGTTCCGATGCGGCGGGCCATCCTCGATGCCATCACCAAGCTCCCGCAGAGCCCCTGGCACGGCGCCTTCGACGAAGAGGCCCTCTACCGCGACGCCGACGCCCTCGCCGCGGCCTGCGAAGCTGTCCTCCCGAAGCTCCGCGGCACCGAGCAGAAGGCCCTCGCCAAGTGCGAGACCAACGGCGAGCGCGTCTACACGCTCTTCGAGCTCGTCGCCGAGGAGCACCTCGAGGAACTCTACCGTACCCCCGACAGGTCGAAGTCGATGCCGGTCTTCATCACCGACTTCCCCTTCGAGGTCTCCCCGCTCTCCCGGCGCAACGACGAAGACCCCGCCTTCGTCGACCGCTTCGAGCTCTTCCTCGAAGGCCGCGAGCTCGCCAACGGCTTCAGCGAGCTCAACGACCCCGACGACCAGGCCTCGCGCTTCAACGACCAGCTCGTCGCCCGGGAAAAGGGCGAAGACGAAGCGATGGACTTCGACGCCGACTACATCCGTGCCCTGAGCCACGGCATGCCCAACGCCGCCGGCTGCGGCATCGGCATCGACCGCATGGTGATGGCCCTCGTCGGGCAGTCCTCGATCCGCGACGTGCTGCTCTTCCCGCTACTGCGCCCGGAAGACGTGGTGACGTGAGCAAGCGCGGCCGCGAGGTCCGGCTCGGGTGGCTACCGGCCACCTACGGAGGCCTCGTCGCGTTCTACATTTTCGCGATGCTTGGCCTGGCCGGCGGGCTGCAGTTCGCCCTCCTGGAACTCGACGTAACCGAGTGGGTCTCGGCGCCGCTCTACGTCGGAGCAGCCCTCGGCGCGCCGGTGCTGCTCCTCGGCTCTCTGACGATGGTTAGGATGCGGAGGCTCCAGCGGGGGACGCCGGGGCGATTTCGGCTGAGCGCCCTCGGCGTCTTCGGCATCGTCGACTCGCTCGCATTCCTCGGCGTGTGCGGCTACGCATGGTTTCTCCTGGGTGCGTATCGCCCTTCCCCCTTCGGCGGCTTCGACTACCAGGAGCTGCTTCTAGCCCTCGAAGGCCCCGCACTCGTCGGGCTCTACGCGACCCTCGTTGTCCTCAACGTGGCGAGGGTGCCGCTCGTGCTCACGGCGCTCTCCACGTGGTTCCTGACGCCCGAAAAGTTCCGGATGGTCTTCTGGGCGGTCGTCGACGTGGCTCTCTTGTCGGGCTTCATCGCGGTTACGGCCTACCTCCCGATCGACCCGCCGACCGACGACCTCGCCGACGTGGTGCTCCCGGCGGTCCGCCTGACGGTCACGGCCCTCTTCGGCATGCGCGCCCTGGTGCGCCTTCTCCCTCCGGCCCTCGATGGGGTCGAGCGCATGGGATTCAACTCCCTCGTCGCCTCCCGGCACCTGAGGGCCAAGAAGAGCAACTTCATCACGATCATCGGCGTGCTTTCAATCGCGTCGGTCACCGTGTCGAGCTGCGCTCTCACCACGACGCTTTCCGTGATGGGCGGCTTTCGCAACGACCTGAAGCGCAAGATCCTCGGCAACAACGCCCACGTGGTCATCGACAAAGAGCACGACACCTTCGGTCGCTGGGTGCCCACGCTGCAGGCCGTTCGCGAGGTCCAAGGCGTGGAGGCCGCAGCGCCCTACGTGACCGGCGAGGTGATGGTCACCAGCGCGAGCAACCTCGCCGGTGCCGTCCTGCGCGGCATCGACCCCGCGAGCGCCAGCGAGGTCATCGACCTCGAGGCAAACCTCGTGCACGGCCGCCTCGAGTACCTCTCGGACCCCGACCTGTTACTGGATCTCCCACCGGAAACCACGGGCAGCATCTATCCGATGAACATCCCGACGATCCGGATGGACGATGGCGAGGACGAACCGGACGGGGTTGACGCGGATGTGAACGCCGGTAGCCCCATCCGCGACATCGACGAGCTCCTCGGGCAAAGGGCCGATGGGCCCGACCCGGAGCTCGCCGAAGACCTCGAGGACCTCGAGCGCCTCATCCGCGACGGCCCCATGCCCATCGCGGCCCCTCGCGAGGTCCTCCCGGGGATCATCGTTGGCCAGGAGCTCGCCCGCTCGCTGCGCCTCTACGTCGGGGACGAGGTCAACGTCGTTTCCCCCCTCGGGGAGCTCGGCCCGGCCGGCCCCATGCCCAAGT
>JAFDCW010000546.1 GCA_019312705.1 Deltaproteobacteria bacterium | reverse complement strand
CTCGGGAGACCGTTACCTCGGCCCGGTTCAGGGACGCGACGCCAACTCCAAAGCTTCCGTTCGTTCCGTCGATCCAAGCGTCCTCGACGACCGCCGTCGAGGCAGCTGTGATGATCGCGCCGCCGCCCTGACCGATCGAAGCGATGCGGGTGAAGGACGTCTCGGCGCCGTTGAGTGTCCAGAACGAATACCCCGAAACACCAGTAGCTGGGTCCGGCAATACGTCGCGGATGACCGAGTCCGAGACCGAGGCGCGCCCACCCGAGTTCGTGACCCCCACGAGGTGGCAGCGCAGCGCGGAGAGCTCGGAAATACTCGCCGTGGCCCCGCTTTCAATCGTGACGCCAACCCCGAAGGCCCCATCCGACGTGCGCCGCGCGACATCGCGAATCGACACGCGACTCAGCGTCGCGTCACTTTGGAGGATCACCACTCCGGTATCCTCGACCGACGCGATCTCGACGCCCTCGATGAGCGCGGATGTATCCGTGTCGACGAAGATCCCGGCGACCGGGGCGTCGCGGATCGAGATGTCATGGATTTCCGCGCCTCTCCCGGTTACGAGGATCACCGTGCCGTTGGCACGTCGGCTATTGGTGAGAATCGTCTCCGTCGGGCACGCGCCGTAGAGCGCGATGCCAGCGCCGATGTCGACCGCCTCGTCATAGGTCCCCCGGGCGACCGCGATGGCGTCACCGCTGCTGGCCTCGGCCAACGCCTGATTGATTGCGGCGAAGGGACTGCCGCGAGTGCCGTCTCCCCCTGAGGCGCCTTGCCGAACGTAGAGAACACGGCTAGCGGCCGGAAGCCCCGCGGGCCACCCATCCGCGGGGCAAGGGGCCCCTAAGAGGGCGCAGCCCGGGGTGCCGGGGAAGTGCGCCTCACCGAGGGGGCAGTCCTCGGGCCCGTCTCCGGTCCAGGGTGAACACTCGGTCCCACCATCATCGAGCTCGACCGCCCGCCAACCATCAGGACAAGGCCAAGACGGCGAGGCGGCGGGTGCTGGCGGAGCCGGGGGGGTGGGCGGCTGCACGCTTGTGCTCCCACCGTCCGGAAAGTACGCGTCCCGAGCGCCATCGAGGCCGCCATCGACACGGGTCGAGTCGTCACCGCACGCGGCCCCTGATACGAGGCAGGCGGAAGCCAGTAAGAACCACTCGTAGGAGCGTGAATGGCCGTGGATCACGTCAGCGAAGCTTAGCAGAAACCATGCCGGTCAGGGCCCATTCCGGCCGGATTTCACGGTCCCTGGCCGATCCTGGCCGCCTCCGCTTGACACTGCCCGGGCCCACGGCTAGTAAAGCCGCCCCCGGAGCCATCTGCCCGGGATTGTTACCGTTGGAACACTTCCATGCCCACCCTTAGTGCCAAGACGAACGAAGTAGACCGCGACTGGCATGTCGTGGACGCTACCGATCAGCCCCTCGGCCGCCTCGCTTCCCGCGTTGCGACCGTTCTTCGCGGCAAGCACCGCACCGACTTCACGCCCCACGCGGACGTTGGCGACTTCGTCATCGTCATCAACGCGGAGAAGGTGAAGCTCACCGGTAACAAGCTCGACAACAAGTTCTGGTACCGGCACTCCGGTGCGCCAGGCGGCCTCAAGACCACGTCGTACCGGGAGCTCATCGCCAAGCGCCCCGAGAAGGTCATCGAGAAGGCCGTCTGGGGAATGCTGCCGAAGAAGTCCCTCGGTCGTCGCACTCACCGGAAGCTCAAGGTCTACGCAGGCCCGAAGCATCCGCATACGGCGCAGAAGCCCGAGCCCCTCGCTCTGTAGGAAAGCACATGCCCAAGTCCAAGATTCACAGCCGCTTTTACGGCACCGGCAAGCGTAAGAACGCCATCGCGCGCGTCTTCCTCAAGACCGGTTCCGGCGACATCAAGATCAACGGTCGCACCTTGGCCGACTACTTCCCCCGGGAGACCTCCCAGATGGTCGCCCGCCAGGCCTTCGAGCTGCTCGACAAGGCCGAGGCCTACGACGTCGAAGCCAACGTCTCTGGTGGCGGTGTCGCTGCTCAGGCCGAGGCCCTTCGCCACGGCATCAGCCGCGCGCTGCTGCACGTAGACTCCGAGAACCGTGCGCCCCTCAAGAGCGCCGGCTTCCTCACCCGCGACGCTCGTAAGAAAGAGCGTAAAAAGCCCGGTCAGCCCGGCGCCCGTAAGAAGTTCCAGTACTCGAAGCGCTGAGCCACTCTCGCGCTCTATCGAGGAACGGGGTCGCGGCTTTCACCGCGGCCCCTTCTTTCGTTCTTTTGCCGTCCGGGGAGCTTCCGTGTCCGACTTCACCGACATCGCAGTCATCGGCGGGACCGGCTACGCCGGGGCCGAACTCTTGCGCCTTGCCTACGGTCACCCACGCCTGCGCGTGACGAGGATCGTCGGCCAGAGCCGCGCTGGCGAGCCTGTCGCCCGTGTCCTGCCGAGCCTCACCGGGCTCTACGACGGGGACGTGGTCGCCTTCGATGCAGACGACGTCGCCGGGGCCGCTTCGGTCGCGTTCACTGCGCTCCCCCACGGGGCGAGCGCCGGCGTGGTGGCCAAGCTCCGCGACCGCGGCATGCGCGTGCTCGACTTGTCGGCTGACTTCCGCCTCGACGATCGCTCGGTCTACGCCGAGTGGTATGGCGAGCACCTCGCCCCCGACCTCTTTGGCCAGGCCGTCTACGGCCTCGTCGAACTCGAGCGCGGTCGTCTTCGGGGCGCCGAGCTGATCGCCATTCCCGGGTGCTACCCGACCGCGTCCATCCTCGGCCTCGCGCCCCTCGTCGCCGAGGGCCTCGTCGGGCTCGAGGGGCTGATCATCGACGCCAAGAGCGGCGCGACTGGGGCCGGCCGTAAGCCCGGCCTCGGCACTCACTTGCCCGAAGTGGGGGAGGGCATCCGCGCCTACAAGGCAGCCGGGCACCACCGCCACACGCCAGAAATCGAGATGGTCCTCGGCGGCCTCGCCGGTTCTCCCCTTCGCGTCACCTTCACCCCTCACCTCGTGCCGATGTCCCGGGGCATCCTCGCCACGGCCTATGGCATGGCAATCGAGGGCGTGACCGCCGAGGCGTGCACCGAAGCCGCCCGCGAACTCTACCGGGGGTCACCCTCGGTCGTCGTCTTGGACCCCGGCGCCCATCCGGACACGGGCTGGGTCCGCGCGAGCAATCGAGCCTTCATCAGCTACTCCCTGGACTCCCGGACGGGTCGCATCGTCGTCCAGACGGTCATTGACAACCTGGTCAAGGGAACCGCCGGCCAGGCCCTCCAATGCCTGAACGTGGCGATGGGCTGGCCTGAGGGAGAGGGGATCTCCGCACCGGCGACTTGGCCCTAATTTGGCCAATGGGGGGGCTGGCCTCCTACACTTCCCTACATGCTCCAGTCTGCCGAGATCTTTCCCATCCGCCGCCGGGCCCTCCGCCGCTCGGTGCATCTGACCTGTGACGTCATCGGAACCGAGTGGGAGGACCCGGTCTCGCATCTGGTGACCGACCTCAGCCCGTATGGGTGCTGGTTGGATACGCCCTTTCCCCTGCGCCCGGAGACGGAGGTCGCGCTCTCGTTCACCCCGCCGCGGTGGCACCCCCAGCAGGAGCTCCTCACCTTCGCCCGGGTTCGGCGCCGAGCCCGGACCGGCCCCCGGCGCGGCATGGGTCTCGAGTTCCTCGACCTGTCGGCCGAGGAGACCGCGGATATGCGCATGGCCCTCCGGGGCCTGCCACCGCCCCTCGCCACGCGGCAGAAGCGGCCGGGGCGGGAGTTTGTCTGGGTCGATAGTCTGCTCACCTGGACCGAGGACCTCGGCGATCGGGTCAATACCTATTCGGTCAGCGACATGGTCGGCGTCGTCGACGAGGAAGAGTTCGAGTTCGAGCCCCTCGCGTCACCAATGAACGCCTACGTCGCCTAAACGGCATCGCCTGGAGCGCGATACCCGGCGCGATCTGGCCTCGCCTTCTGCGCTGCCAGCTCACCTATAAAGATGGCTCTTCTGGAATTCAGGTGGGTGAAATCAGGGGCTCGGGCGTCATATCGAGGCCGCCGAGGTGGAAGTAGATGGCCGTTCGGAAGCGGGCTCGGTT
>JAFDCW010000545.1 GCA_019312705.1 Deltaproteobacteria bacterium | reverse complement strand
TCCCGCGGTTGGGGAAGCCGTGACGCTCGCTTTCGACGTCTCGATACCCGCGGGTGAGACGCCGGGCGTGTTCCCGAACACGTTCCTGACCGCGTTCGGCGACAGCGAAACGGTGACGTTCGATACTGCGCGCCTCGGCGTCGGCGTCGTCTTCAGCGATGCGCCGGTGATTACAGCGCCCGTCGCAGCGGGCGACACTTCCGTTTCGGGCACCTCGAGCGAGGCGGACAGCACGGCGATCACTTTCTTCGTCAACTCGATCGAGCGGGCGACGACGACGGTCACCGGCGGAGCGTGGACGGTGAGTGGTCTGGCGCCACTGTTCTCGGGCCAGCGGCTCACCGCCACTGCACAAGCGCCAGGAGAAGAGGTCAGCGACCTCTCCGCACCGGTCATCGTGGAGGCGACGTCCGGGCGCCGCTTTGGTGGCCCGGATGGCGGCACTGGTGACGGCGGCGGCCTCGACGGCGGCGGCCTCGACGGCGGCGGCCTCGACGGCGGCGATGGGGGCACCGGAGGAGGCGATGGTGGCTGCGGCTGCCGGGTGGCGGCGAGCCACACGCGGCCACTGGGTGTGGTCCTCCTGGGCATCCCCTTCATGGCGCTCGTGATCAGCCGCCGTCGACGCAGACGGCGCTGAACGCGAAGCACAGCTCCGCCTGACCGTCTGGTGGAGAAGCGTCTCCGCTGGACGGAACTGTGGACGCGTCGGGTCACGCCTTATGGTGCGTGCGTACACCGAGAGACGCGGCGTTCATCGGCTCGTGCGACAGCTCCTCGACATCGCGCTATCGCCGCGCCGGAACGCCGTGAAGTGCTCGCGTACCTTCGAAATGAAGGTCCAGACCCGAATCGCGCCCGTCCTTCTCTCGCCACTCGCGCCCAGCAGGGGTGGGAAGATGTCCACGGGCCAGCACGTACGGTACCGGGAGTCCGACGTCTGGCGGAACAGTCTGCCAGAGGACACTCTCGTCATGAACCGACTCGTCTACACAGCCTGTCTGCTGAGCCTGCATTGCGGCGGCACCGGCTACATTGCCCCGATGGAGTCGGACGTCGGCGCATATCGTCCCCCACATTCGGTTCGGTTTCCGCAGCAGGGCGACCTTTTTCTGGCCAAGCTCGATGCGAACGGCGACCCAATGTGGCTGCACCAGTTCGGCAACTCGATGGCCCTGGGGCGGGCCGAAGGCATGGTTGCGGTCGGCCCCGAGGACCAGATCGTACTCGCCGGGGAGCTCGAGGGCGCGCGCGACTTCGGTTGCGGGCGGGTGCAGACCGAAGGACGAGACCTGTTCGTGGCACGCTTCGCACCGTCGGGACAGTGTCTAGATGCTTGGCGCTCCAATGGGGACGGCGCGGCACGGGTCACCGGGTTGAGCATCGACGCTGCGGGTACCACGGTGCTCACTGGGCGGCTGCACGGCACGCTCGACCTCGGCTCGGGTCCGGTCGATGGTGGGCTTGGAGCGCCTTTCGTCGCCAGCTTCCGATCGGGCGAAACGTCCGCCCCGATTCGCCTGGTGGACGAGGACCAAGCGAACACCGACCCGCAACCGAACGATGGTGGGTCGAGCGCTCCGTGGCGCCAACAGCTCGCGCGCGCCCAGGTCGACAGCGTCGCGGCTGACAACGGAGGCGGAGTCGTCGTCGCCGGCCGGTTCGGGGACACGCTTCAGGTGGGCGCCGAGCGGCTCACGTCCGCCGGTGAGTACGACATCTTCATCATTTCGTTCGATCGCGAAGGGCACGTCCGTTTTGCGAAGCGCTACGGCGACGAGCGCAACCAGACCCATGTTCGATTGGCTATCGCCAGCGATGGCGTCATCGTGGTGGGAACGTTCGGCGAGACCCTGTGACCAACGGCTGCTGACCTTAGACGGCCTGCCGAAGATCCGACCCTGGTTGCGAATTGACGCAACTGACCGCCGCTGGGCCCGATGAGGGCCCATGACGACCGCGCGCTGTATCCTCGCCGACAAGACCTACTTCACCACCCGGCGCTGCTCCGATCGGCGCTTCTTCCTCAAGCCCGACCCCGTTGTCACCGCCGTCTTCCTCTACTGCTTAGCGGTCGCCGCCGAACGGCACGGCGTCCAGATCCACGCCGTCTGCATGATGAGCAATCACTATCACTTGGTGCTTACGGACGTGAGGGGCGAGCTACCGCTCTTTATGGCCTGGCTGAACCGGCACTCGGCCATCTGCCTCAAGATCCACCGCAAACGGGCCGGCGACCTGTGGGACGCCTCCGAGAAGTATTCGGCCGTCGAGCTCGTGAGCCCCGAGGCTGTGTGGAAGTACATCGTGTACACCCTGGCCAACCCCACCAAGGCGGGCCTCGTGCGCCATGGTCGCGATTGGCCGGGGCTCCTACTGGGCCCGGAGGCATGGCTTCGCGAACCAGTGGAGGCGCCCCACCCGGGACTCTTCTTCAAAACGTCGGACAAGCCCGCCCCCGTTCTGCGTCTCGTGGCTCCACCGACGTTGATGGATCGCGAGCCGCAGGCCTTGGTCGCAGAGCTGTCAATCGCGCTCGAGGAGCGGGAGAGCGCCATTGCCGCCGAGCTCGCACGCGAAGGGCGTCGCTTCCTTGGGCGACGAGCCGTCTTGCGACAGCGGCCCTACGATCGACCCTCCAAGAACAACCCGCCGGGTACGCGCAACCCCGTGTTTGCGGCCGTCACCGCTGAGGCACGGCGCGCCGCGGTCAAGGCGCTGAGGAGCTTCCGAGCCTGGTACCGACACGCCTACCAGTGCTTCTGCCACGGCGAACGGCACACCGAGTTCCCGCCGGGCACCTGGGGGATGGCGAGACTGTTCGGCGCCCAGGTCGCGTCGCGCTAGGCGGCGGCGACGAACGGCGCCGGCCACCGAGCGGCACTTTGAGGGGCGGGTTGGCTTCCACCAGCGCACCGCTGCGTCTGCGACTCGGGGTGTCGGCCGTTTTGGGCCCGGCAGGCGAGATCGGGGCGCGTCCGGGACGGCGGCGCATCTCGGGATGGCGGCAATTTCGGGACACACGTTCTCCGGTGGCTCTCGGGATGGCGACGTCGCGGCCGTTCGTGCTGGGCACCGCTAGGCGCAACCCGGGTCGGATCTCTGATCTCTAGCCCTCGAGTCCGAGGTGGTCTTCGACGTTCGGTAGCCGATCGAGGACGTTGACGCCGTCGAACGGGTGCGGCCTCATCCCCGGTTCACAACTAGCAGGGGAAAAGTCACTGAGCTTCGTATCCTACGAACGAGGCCCTCGATTTCAACGGTAGCGCGCCCTCTGCCCGGCCATCGGCTATGCTGAAGCAATGGTCCGCCACACGGTGCGGGCGCTTTGCGTCCTTTTCTGCCTTTCGGTGGCCGGCTGCGGTCTCCTCCTCGACCCCGATTCGCGTCCCCCGGGGGCCGACGGGTCCCGAGACGGCGGCGCTGCCGACGCGGCGCCGAGGGACGCGGATCCGGGTGACTCCGCATCGCCCGGCCTCGACGGCAGCCTCGACGGCGCCCCCCCGGGCGACGCCACGGTCTCTTCGGATTCCGGAGTCATCGGGGTTGTCACTTGCCCGGACTCACCCAGCGACGTCGTCACCGTCGCCCACTACACCTTCGACCGGGACCCCGCCGGCGTCATTGTCGATGAGACCGGGGCCCATGACGGACTGCTCATCGGCAACACCCCCTACATTACCGGCCCCTGCGGGCAGGCGCTCTCCTTCGCGGCAGGCGGCAACGTAGCCCGGGCGATCGTCGAGGACGCTCCCGAATTTCACGTCCGCGAGGGTTCCATCGAATTGCTTGCCATGGTCCCCAGCCACACGAGCCTCGGCGTATTGTCTCGGGACTACCTCGGCAACGATACGACCGGCCACCTCGCCATCTTCGTGAGCGCCGAAGGACGCTTCGTTCTGCGCATGCAACATACCGAGGAGGACAACGCCGTTTGGCTCTGCGCCCACGACACCACCCCGGTGGGCGCCTGGGCTCACCTCGGCGTGAGCTTCGGAGGCCCCACAGACGTGCAGTTCTGGGTCGACCACGTGCCGGCGGACCACGCCGGCACCGCCGAGGTCGTGACGGGGGGC
>JAFDCW010000544.1 GCA_019312705.1 Deltaproteobacteria bacterium | reverse complement strand
CTCGCCCGCCGCGAGCATGCCGGAAAGGCGGATGGTAGTCGGGCTGGTAGATCCGTTGACGTACTTCTGGAGTTCACAGGTGCTGAGGTCGAGGGCAGCCCGAGCCGTCAGCTCGATGGCCTTGTTGCCGGCGCCAGAGCCCTCGACGTACTCGGTGATCATCAGTGTCCCGGCGATGTCCGCGACGTTGATGTTCGAGACCGCCATGTCACCCATGTAGCTCGCGGTGACGGTGCCGGTCATCTCGGTCGCAGAGGCGGTGTACACCGCCGTGCCGACGTTCATGCCCTCTGGCACGGTGATGGATGCGGGCCCGGTGAGCAGGCCTGCGGGGGCGATGACAACCGGGACGGTGGCACCGCCCGCGGGGGCCGGGTCCGGGATGACGGCGGTCAGGGTGATCATCCCGCTCGGCGTGACGGTCGCATCCCGAGGCACCAGGACGAGGTTGGCAGAAACGACATCCGGCGCCTCCCGGGGGTAGAGCTTCGTATTGCTGAAACTGAAGCTGAGGGGGCCGGTGATCGCTCCGAACTGGTCGCCCACGATGGGGTCGGGGTCGGTCGCGTAGAGGGAGTCCGAGATGCGCAGCCCACCCACTTCGTAGTCGCCGTAGTCATCCGGAGTATCTGGGTTGGCGTCCGTCACGGTGACGTTTTCGACCCGGAGCAGCACACCGAGGAGCGCCCCGGCGCGGGCACCGCCGGTCATCACCTCGGCGGTGGTCACGACCAGGGGCGCGGGCTCCATCCCGGACGCCGTCACCGCGACGACCGCGTCGGTGAACTGAATCAGACCAAAGAAATCTTGCACGGTGGCGCCGGTGAAGTCGACGACGTCGCCGCGGCTGACGGTCGGCGCCGACCCGGTGTACGTGTAGATGCCGCTGTCATCGACGCCGCCGTAGTCGGTGCTGCCCATGAGCTGCTGGGAGTAGAAGCCGTCGTCTCCGACCGCCGTCACGACCAGGTCGCTCACGGAGACGACCGCGTTGGCGGGCACCATGCCACCGCGCACCGCATACACGGTCGAGGGGCAGGCCCCGGCTCCGGGGTTCGCCACGTCCGGGCAGGCGTCGCAGAGGTCGCCCTTGCCGTCCATGTCCATGTCTTCCTGTCCCGGGTTGCTGTCGTCGGGGCAGTTGTCCATGTCGTTGGGAAAGCCGTCCCGGTCTCGGTCGTTAGGGTCAGGGGCGTCGCAGCCGCTGAGGCCCATGTCGAGGGGGCACGGGTCGCAGGCGTCTCCGCTGCCGTCCATGTCGAAGTCGGCCTGGACGCCGTTGTCGAGGGGGCGGATGGGGTTGAAGATCGAGGGGCAGTTGTCTTCTCCGTCGGCGATTCCGTCCCCGTCGCCGTCTGTGGCAGTGAGCTCACCGCTGTAGCTGTTGCTGCCGTTGACCTCGGGGGAAGGGTACGAGCCCATGCCGTTGCGGCGCGGGACGCAGCTGGGCTCGTTGCTGGGCTCGGTGTCGCAGAAGAAGAGCGGGTAGGCGCTGCCGTTGCCGCTCTCGAGGGCCGAGTAGCTCTGGCCGATCTCCCGCATCGTGCAGGCTTGCTTGGAGGTGCCGCAGACGTCGAACGCGTCGCAGCCGCTCTCGATGGCACTGACAACATCGGCGTCGCCGTAGAGCACGGCGCCGCCACGCAGTACGAGGACGACGTCTTCGGGCTCGGCTTCGATGACGGCGCGGTGGTCGTCCCGGGTGCCTCGGGTCGCGAAGATGGCGATGTCAGCGACCCGGCTCGCGGCGATGACGCCGATGGAGTCGTCCATCGCCACCGCCTCGGCGCCGTTGCGGGTGGCCATGAGCCAGAGCTGTTCGTCGTGGAAGTGCCCGTTCATGTAGCTCTCGTTGAGCAGGTCGGCGCACTGGAGTTCACGCAGCATGTTCATCGATCCGGAGATGATCCAGTCCGTGCCTAGGGCGATAGGCACGCCGAGGTTGTCGTACTCGGTGACCCGGGCCGTCTCGCCGTAGAGGCTGACGTTGGTCCGGGGTGACCAGATGAGCATGGTGCCGTCTGCGGCCATCTCTCCGATGTCCTGCGGCAAGAGCCCAATACCGTGGATGAAAGCCGAGTTGGGCTGGACGAGGTCGTTGATGCCGTCGCGCACGCACAGGAACTCGTTGCGCGCCGTATCGGCGATGCCCTCGGCGATGTGCGGTGTGTAGGCGTCTTCGCTCGCGATGCCCGCCGCGTCGTCGCGGTACTCGTACCGGCCGCAGCCCGACTCCGAGGTCCCCTGGCCGAGGGGGAACGTCCGATACAAGGACTCGGGTTGCCCGAGCCCTTCCATGTCCGAGGCGGTGTCGAGGTTCCGGAGGAAACCGTCGATCGAGCCGGGGCCGCCGTTCACCGAGGTGCCGCCAGCCATGACCTGGCGAAGCTCGCCCCATTCTTCGTCGCCCGACCCGCGCGGACGAGAAATGTCGTTGTGTCCGTTGTCTCCGTTGCGCCAGTCGTTGCGGTGCTCGAAGCGCTCGTCGGTCGGCCTCGCCGGTTCGCCGCCGAGCCAGCCTACGTGGTCGTGGGCGTTGATCAGGCCCGGCGAGATGACGGCCTCGGGGCAGACGATCTCCGTCGCCCCAGCCGCGGCCCCGGCGCCGCGGCAGTCGCAGTCCGCGCAGACGATGCTGCCGGAACCGTCGACGAGGACGTGTCCGCCGCGGAGCACTTCGCCCGGCGTCAAGACGTCTGCCGTGATGAGCATGGCGGCGCTGCCCGCGGTCACCGTGCAGGTGCCCGAGGCTGGTGCCGGGATCGCAGCTCCTGGGCACTCGGTGATGACCGGGGCCGGGTAGCCCGTGCCGCCGTCCGGCGTGCTGCCGTCCGGCGTACTGCCGTCGGGCACACCGCTGTCACCGGCGTCGGTGGGGTGGGGGGTATCGTCTCCACAACCAGCGGTGCCGAGGGCGAGGCTGGTGAGGGCCAAGAGAAGAAAGATGTGGCGCATAGGGGTGGCGAAGCCTAGCGCGGAAACTCCGGTGCCGCCCTTCGGGAAGGCCCGATCCCTAGCGAAATCTCACGCCAGCCTCAGAGGACCTCGACGCTCTTGAGGAGCGCATCCCGGAAGTGGGTGCGGAACCGAATCAGCGAAGGGCGATTGCCAGGCCGGCGGACCGTGACCAGCCAGCCGGCGGGGCCCACCGTATCCCCAACGACCTGGTCGGCGTCGGTGAAATCGTGTTGCGTGACCGGGGCCTCTGAACTGCGCCCCGTGTCTTGGGCACTCGCGCCGGTGGTCACGAGGAGGGCCGTCACGACGGCACAGAGGGCGAGGATGCGGTGGGCGTGGTTGTGCATCGCGGTCTGGACGGCCCAGGCCCGACAACGCTCTAAATCGGACCGACTTAGTCGTTTCCGCGGGGCGCGAGCTCGCTAAGCGTGGCTTCGAGCTGGTCGAGGGCCTCTCCGTAGGCGGCCCAGTCGCCCCGCCGCTGGGCGGCGACGGCTTCTTCGTAGTGGGTGCGGGCTTGTTCGGCGATCGTTCCGGCGGGTGTCGGGGTCGGGGGCTCGGTGCCCGGGTCATCGGAACCGGGGCTGGGGTCGATCACATCGAGGCCGGCGATGGGATGCTCGTCCGAGGGGGCGACCGCGACCACCGGCACCTCGGCCGCCGGCTCCCCGAAGAGGCTCCGGAGGACGGCGTCGAGGGTCGGCTCCATCGCGATCTGAGACTCGTAGGCGACGATCACCCGCTTGAGCTCGGGGATTCGGCCGCCGCTGCTGCGCAGGTAGAGCGGGCAGACGTAGACCAGGCTCTCCTCGATGGGGATGACCAGGAGGGTGCCGAGGTTTACCTCGGAGCCGCGCTGGTCCCAGAGGGAGAGCTGGCGCGAGATGTCCGCATCCTGGTTGATGCGGTTCATCACCTGGCCCGGGCCGAAGATCAGCCGGTCCTTCGGGAAGGTATAGACGACGAGTTCACCGCGGTGCGCTCCATCGGAGCGCGCCACCATCCAGGCGGCGAGGTTGTCTTTGCTCGCCGGAGTGAAGGGCAGCATCTGAATGAACTCTTCGTCCTGCTCCTCCGGGAGCCGCATGACGGTGTAGTAGGGCACCATCTGCGTCATCTGGTCATGG
>JAFDCW010000543.1 GCA_019312705.1 Deltaproteobacteria bacterium | reverse complement strand
AGCGAGGTGGGGAGAGGGGAGACGCATGCAATATCCTGCGCGAAAGCCATAGCAAGCCGCGATCCAAAGGCCAATGCCTGAGTTCCAGGCCTCCGGCCGGAGATCGATGGACATTCTGTCATGCCTCGACGATGGCCGCCGCTCTCCGGTGACAAAAGGTCAATCAGCTCAGCCCTTCGGCGATTTGCACGGCGTTCAGCGCTGCGCCCTTCCGGAGGTTGTCGCTGACCACCCAAAGCTGGAGGCCTCCCGGGTTGCCGACGTCGGCGCGAATACGCCCCACGAAGACGGGGTCTCGCCCCTCACAGTCGAGGGGGGTGGGGTAGACCCCGGCGGCGAAATCATCGACGACCTCGACCCCTGGCGCTGCCTCGAGGAGCTCTCGGGCCCGCTCCGGGGTGAGGGGGCGGGCCGTCTCCAGGGTGATGGCCTCGCTGTGACCTGTCGCGACGGGGACCCGGACCGCCGTCGGCGAGACGCGGATCGTCGGGTCTCCGAGGATCTTCCGGGTCTCGTGGACCATCTTGAGTTCCTCTTCTTGGTAGCCGCTCGCCTCGTCGCAAGACCAGTGCATGAGCAGGTTGCCGGCGAGCTGGCCCTCGAGGACGCCCTCGTCGATGGGCTCGCCGAGGGCGAGGCTGCGCCTTTGAGCGTCCAGGCAAGCGACCGCCGGGGCGCCGGCGCCGCTCACCGCCTGGTAGGTCGCTACGACGACGCGTTCGATCTTGGCCTCGTCGTGCAGCGGCTGGAGGGCCACGACCATCTGGATGGTCGAGCAATTCGGGTTCGCGATGATGCCTCGGGGGCGGTTGGCGGCGGCGTCCATGTTGCACTCGGGCACTACTAGGGGGACGTCGTCGTCCATGCGGAAGGCGCTCGAGTTGTCGATGACGACGGCTCCTGCCGCGGCAGCGACCGGACTCCACTCCAGAGATATCTCCGCCCCGATCGAGAAGAGCGCGATATCGACTCCCTCGAATACATCTGCACTGAGGGCCCGGATCGTCAGTTCCTGGTCCCCGAAGGTCACCGTCTTGCCGGCGCTGCGCTCCGACGCCACGGCGATCACTTCCCGGACCGGAAATGAGCGCTCGTGCAGCACCCGGAGCATTTCCTGGCCAACAACTCCCGTCGCGCCGACCACCGCGACCTTCTTCCCTACCGTCATTGTCCCTGCCTCCATGGGCGTCTATACCGCACGGAGCAGGGGAACCGCCAACCGACGGTGTGGCCTGCGAACGGAAGACAGGACGCTCCATGGACAGGTTCATGATCCATCTCATCGTGCTGGCGGCCCTCGCGGCTCCAGCCCTCGCGGCGGCGCAGGAAGATGCCCCAGCGCAGGTCTCGCCGGTCCCCGGCGAGGTCGCCGACCCGAATAGCGCGTCGGGCGCCTCCCAGCTCCAGAACATCGCCGAGGACGAAGCCGTGCGTGGCCTCGAGCCCGTCGACCCGTCCGTCTATGTCGACGCGTTCCAGACCCTCGTGGACCCGAGCGGCATGACCGTCGACGAGGTCGCCGAGACCGCCGTTGCGACGGCGCCGCAGATGGAGCAGCGCCGGGCCTCGATCCGGGCCGCGGAAGCGACCGCCGAAGCACAGTGGCTCGACTACCTTCCGCAGGTCACCGGCTCATTTGGCTACACACGTTTGTCCGAAGTCGAGCAGCCCTCCTTTGGCGGTTCTGTAATCGACCCCGGAATTATCGACGCGATCAACATGCGCATCATGGATCAGCGCGACGGGTCGGCATTGGGGGCGGCGTCGGCGGACGTCGATGACGCCTTCATGTCCGCTGTCCTGGCCTCGTCGGGGAACTCATTTTCCTTTCCTCAGGTCCTCGACCAATGGGCTCTCCGGGGGGCCCTGAGCTATCCGGTCACCGACCTCTTCCTGACCATCATGCCGCGGTACCACGCCTTCGAAGGCTTCGCGGATGCCGAACGACTCCAGATGGACTCCGACCGGGCAAACGTAGACCTCCGGGCTCGGGAGGCGTGGTACGCCCACGTGCGAGCCCAGGCGACCCTCGCCGTGGCCCTGGCGGCCCAGCGCCAGACCGAGGCCAACCGACAGCAGGTCGAGGCCCTCGTTCGTGCCGGGGTCTCACCGCGCGTCGACCTGATGCGTGTCGAGGCCCAGAATGCATCGGCCCGCGTCGGGGTCGCTCGATCCCAGGGGGCGGTCCTGGTGACGGCCCACGTGGTGCGTACCCTCATGCACGGCGAACCCGGCACCGGGCTCATTCCGGTTGGGGAAAACCTCGCGGCCGGGCTGCCCGAGGTCACCGAGTCCCGGGCTGAGCTCGTTTCCCAGGCCCTCGACAGTCGCGCCGAGATGCTTGCCCTCCGCCGCTTGGTGGGCGCTCGGGAGGACCTCCAGTCGGTCCAGGGAGGGACTCGCTGGCCGCAGATTTTCATCCAGGCGGCCATCGACTACGCCAACCCGAACCAGCGGGTCTTCCCCCAGACCGAGCAGTGGAACGCGTCGTGGACCGTCGGTGCCGTGGTCCAATACACCTTGCACCAGACCCTCGTGGGCAATGAGACCCACGCCCGGGCCGAGGCCAATACCGACCAGGCTCGGGCCGACGTTCTCGCCCTGCGTGACGCAATCACGATCGAGGTCGATCAGGCCTACGAGAACTTCCGGGCATCGAAGACTGCCATCCAGGCCGCCGGGGCCGGGCTCCAGGCTTCCGAAGAGGCCTACCGAGTGCGCCAGGAAGAGCTCGCGGCGGGCACCGCCGTTGCTCGGGACCTGGTCGACGCCGAGGCCGACCTCACCAACGCGCGCATCAATCTCGTCGACTCCATCATCGACCTGCGCGTCGCCCACGCGCAGCTCCGCCGCGCCGTCAGCCTCTGACGGTGGCGGCGCCGGTCATCGTCTCGGCGGCGGTGCTCATCCACCGCGGCGAGGTTCTCCTGACCCGTCGCATGGAAGGGGCCCACCTCGCGGGCCTCTGGGAGTTTACCGGAGGCAAGGTCGAAGAGGGGGAGGACCCCGAGGACGCCCTCATCCGGGAGGTCCGGGAGGAGTGCGGGGTGGAGATCGCCGTCGAGGGCATCTTCGACGTCACCTTCCACAGGTACGAGTCCAAAGATGTGCTCCTGCTCTTCTATCGCTGCCGCCTGGTCTCGGGGCAGATCCAGCACCTCGGGGTCGCTGACCACGTGTTTTGCGCCCCCAGCGGGATTCGGGCCTATCCGTTACCGCCCCCGGACGACCGGGTGGTGGCCAAGATAGAGGCCCTCAGTGC
The DNA here is from genome assembly GCA_019312705.1 of Deltaproteobacteria bacterium. Next base: position 824 of record JAFDCW010000543.1, on the reverse strand, counting down.
GTCCCTTGACAGCCCCCGGTCTCGCGGTTAAACAGCCCATCCCCAACCCGGGGATATTCGGGGATCGTCTAACGGCAGGACACAAGTTTCTGGTTCTTGTTATCTAGGTTCGAATCCTAGTCCCCGAGCCAAGTTTTTGAAAAATGGCCCCATCGTCTAGAGGTTAGGACGTCGGCCTCTCACGCCGAAAACGGGAGTTCAATTCTCCCTGGGGTCACTGCAGAGGGCGGTCGCGAAAGCGGCCGCCTTCTTTTTTTGTGCGCTTGCCGCCGGGGATGGGCGCGGGGGGGCGTGCCCCGTCCAGGGTGGTATGCTCGTCTCATGCACCGCATCGGCGTCTGGGCTGCAGCATTGACGTTCCTCGGCGCTTGCTCGCTGGATACCGGCGCTCTGGTGCCGTCGGGCCCCGATTCATCCGACGGAGACTCGTCCACATCGCCCCGGGACGCATCGCCGGACTCGGGCCCGATGGACGCCGGGCCCCGAGACACGGGCGTGCGTACCGTCGACAGCGCAATGGACGGCCCCTCCGACAGCGGCAGCATCGTCGATACCGGGCCGGACGCCCCGGCGCCGCTTCTGCGAAGCTGCCGAGAGATCCTCGTTGCCCGGCCGTCGACATTGGACGGACCCCAACTCATCGCTCCGTTTTCGCCCGACGTCGTCATGGAGGTGTACTGCGACATGACGACCGATGAGGGCGGCTGGACTCTCGTCGCCTCGACCCGCCGGCACCCACCGACCGATTCGCGGATCGACTACCATGGGGACCTCGCCACGCTGCATCCGCTGACCGACCACAAGGGCGTCGTGGGGCTGCTCCG
>JAFDCW010000542.1 GCA_019312705.1 Deltaproteobacteria bacterium | reverse complement strand
CTACAACAACACCGGCGCCTCCGATGCCCAGAACGCGGCCGGGGTGTGGGATTCGAACTTTGTGGGCGTTTGGCACCTGGAAGAGCAGAGCGGCACTACCCACGACGACTCAACCGGCGTCCATGACGGAGTTCGGAACAACAACGTTTACTACCCAGGCGAGGGCCGGTCCGCGCAGACCTTCGATGGATCACGTGATTACGTCCACATCGCCGATGCCGACGCCCTGAGCCTTGGGAGCGGCGGGACTGACAGCGCCTTCTCCATGACTGCCTGGGTGGTCAATGACAATGGTGGTAGCGAGTACGCCGAAATCGTTTGCAGGGCCGGGGACGATCCTGATCCCTTTGAATACGAATTCTATCTCTGGAACGGCCGCCTGACCATAAGTCTGTACGACAACGCCCTTGACTATGTCGGCGTCTGGGCGGGCAGCCCCATCCCGGCGGGCTGGCATCATGTGACGGTCACCTATGACGGCAGCAACTCGGATACGGGAATGAAGCTATTTACTGATGGTGCCGAGGAAGGAACGAGCGCCGTGAACTCCGGTCGTTACGATGGCATGTCCAACACGGATCTCCCGCTCAGAATCGGTGGATGGCATACCGGCGACGACGATTTCACTGGTGAGATAGACGAGGTCCGCATCTCCAGCACCGTCCGCTCCGCCGACTGGATCGAAGCCTCATTCCTGTCCCAGAACGGCACGTTCGCTTTCAACACCTTCGGCAGCGAGGAAGCCGTGCCCTGAGCGATTCGTGGGGGTCGCGTGATCGAGCGATGATGACCTCGCGCGCCTCTCCAGAGAGTTCGAGGCAGACTACTATCGGCGTCAGGGCGTCCAAGTGAGGGCGGCCTGACTCAAGGAAACGAGTCTCCGGAGTTCCCGGGCCGGTTCACATGCGCTCGAGGACGGCGCCGGCTCCCAGGCCGCCTGCGGCGCAGATGCCGAGCAGGGCGGTCTCTTCGTCCCGACGGACGAGCTCGTTTGCCATGGTGAGCACCATGCGTGCCCCGGTGGCGCCGAAGGGGTGCCCGATGGCGACGGACCCGCCGTGAACGTTGAGGCGGTCCATGTCGATGTCACCGACGGCGGTGCTGCGCCCCAGCCATTCCCGGGCGAAGGCGCCGCTCGCGAGCATGTGCAAGACCGACAGGACCTGAGCCGCGAAGGCCTCGTGCATGTCGACGAGGCCGACGTCGCTGAGCTGCATGCCCGCCCGGTCTAAGGCCCGGGGCATGGCGAGGGCTGGGCCCATGAGCAGCTGGTCGGCCGGGTCGACGCCGGTGTAGTCCCAGCTTCGGAACGCGGCCAGGGGCTGGTATCCGAGGGCCCGGGCCTTTTCCTCGCTCATGAGTACGACCGCCGCCGCCCCGTCGGTGAGGGGGCTGGCGTTACCGGCGGTCACGGTGCCGTCCTTCGCGAAGACCGGCCGGAGGCGCGCCAGCTTTTCGATGCTCGTATCGCCGCGGACGAGACCGTCGGTATGCACGAGGTTGCCCTCGGGGGTGGTGACCGGGGCGACCTCGTCGCTGAAGCGCCCGCTCTCGATGGCCGCGGCCGCCCGCTCGTGGCTCATCAAGGCAAACTCGTCCTGAGCTTCGCGGCTCACCCCGTTGCGCCGGGCCATGCGCTCGGCCGCCTCGCCCATGACTTCGCCGGTCGTGCGCTCGGCGATCTTCGGGCGCTTCGGCAGGATGTCCGTGATGGGCATCAGCTGGGAGAGCACTCCGAGGTAGTCCATCGGGGACGCCCCTCTGAGGGCCAGGGGCGCGAGCTTGTGAATGACCTTCTGGGGGATCTTGATTTCGGCGTTGCTCGTCGAGTCGCTGCCGCCGGCGATGGCCACGTCGTACTCGCCGCGCTCGATCGCCGCCGCCGCGAGGGTGATGGCCTGGAGGCCACTGGCGCAGGCGCGGGTGACCGTCATGCCCTCCACTGAGTGGGGGAGGCGCAGGTCGAGGGCGACCTCCCGGGCTACGTTCGGGGCCATACCGGGGAAGATCACACTGCCCCAGACGATGGCGTCGATGGCGGTCCGATCGAGGGAGAGCCGTTCGATCGCTGCCTCCGTCGCCGCGTCGGCGAGGGCGATGGTGTCCATCGTAGTGAAGTGGGTGAAGGCCTTTACGAAGGGCGTTCGGGCCCCGCCCACAATCACCGCGCGGCGCTTGGCGCCGGTCCCGGACGAAGGAGCCTTCTTGGCCCGGCCCCTGGTCTTCGACACTTTGTTTTTCGTCGCCACGTTTAACCTTCTTACCGTCTTGGTCTCAGCGCCCGACTAGGGCGCCGCCGCAGACCCGCAGCACGTTGCCGGTCACACCGTCGGCGCCCGGCGTCGACAGGAAAGTAATTGCCTGGCCCACGTCCTCCGGGAGGCCGCCTTGGCCGAGGGCACTCAATCGCCGGGCACCCTCGCGGATCATCACCGGGATGGCGGCCGTGAGGCGCGTCTCGATGAACCCCGGGGCGATGGCGTTGACCGTGATGCCGCGCTTCGCGGTCTCTCGGCTGAGGTGGGCGACGAGCCCGAGGAGCCCCGACTTGCTCGCCGCGTAGTTCGTCTGACCGAGGTTTCCGGCGATGCCGGCGATCGACGAGAGCACGACCACCCGGCCTTCCTTGCGGATGACCCCGTCGAGGAGCGCGTCGGTGATGTCGACGACCGCGCGCAGGTTGATGTCGATCGCCTGGTCCCAAGACTCTCGCTTCATCTTGCGGATGGTCTTGTCTCGGGTGACACCGGCGTTGTGCACGACGATGTCGACGCCGCCGTGCCGTTCGCGGAGGGCCTCGCCGATGGTCTGGGGGGCGTCCTTGGCGCTGACGTCGACGAGGAGGACCGAGCCCGAGATCTCCCGGGCGACCTGACTCACCGGCCCATCGTCTTCGGGGCGGTCGAGGCAGACCACGTGGGCGCCCTCTCCGGCCATGATCTCCGCCGTGGCGCGGCCGATGCCTCGGGCGGCGCCGGTCACCAGCGCCACTTTGCCCGCGAGGACCCGCGTCCGTGGCCGCTCTTCGGTGGCCCGGGCGAGGGTCGAGACATGCACCGCCTGGGTCGTCACGAAAGCCGCCCGGGGCGACAGGAAGAACCGCAGGACCGGCGGGACGCGTTCCTCGGCGCCGGCGTCGACCCACACCAGGTTGGCAATCGAGCCACTCTTGCCGATCTCCTTGGCGATGCTCCGAGTGAAGCCTTCGACGGCGGCCCTCGCGCTCGCCGTCGCGGCGTTGTGGGCGGCCTCGGCGGGGCGGGCGAGGACCACGACCCGGCTGCACTCCTCGAAGGTAGAGCCCAAGGGGTGCAAGACCTCGTAGAGGTTCGCCAGGTCGTCTGCGTTTTCGACGCCGGTCGCGTCGAAGACGAGGCCCCGGGTGCGCGTGCCTCGGGCCACGGGACCCACCGGGACCACGGTCGCCGGCCGTCCGAAGGCCTCGCCGGGGTCGCGGTAGGGAAGCCCCGCTTCGTCGTCCCCGATGACCACCGGGCAAGCGCCGGCCCGGGCGAGGGTGTCGGCGATCACTGGCCCCAGCTCGCCGTTGCCGCTGACCGCGATCGCCTGGTCGAAGAGGGGCCGGTCCTCGTAGGCGCCGCGGGCGCGACGGAGCTTCTGGGGCATCGGGATCGGCAAACCCGCGGTCTTGATCAGCTTGCGCGCTCGGGGGTTCTGGCCGAGGTCCATCAGGAAGTCACTCATTGTTGGTATCCAGACTCGTCGTGGTGGCCGCGTTGGCTGTAAGTGCCGACGAGGTAAGCCGGGCCCCCGGCGGCGTCGCCGACGTAGACGCCGTGTTCGTCGTTTGGGCTATCCGCGTTGGGGGAGTCGTGCAGGTAGAGCCCGACCTTTTTGGGAAGTACGAGGGGCCGCGTGAAGCGGCAATCCCACTCGGTGATGCGCGACGGGTCGCCGGCGTATACGTTGCGGATGACGCCTTCCCAGGCACGGCTCATCGTGCCGAAGCCGTGGAGGATCACGTTTCGGAATCCCGTGGCCCGGGCGGCGCCGGGGATCCAATGGATCGGGTTGAAGTCCCCGGTGAGCTTCGCGAAGTCGAGGCCGGCCTTGGTCCCGAGGCGATAGC
>JAFDCW010000541.1 GCA_019312705.1 Deltaproteobacteria bacterium | reverse complement strand
GCTGGCCGATTCCCTCTCTCGGGCCCAGCTCGAAGATGCAGCGGCGATCACGCGAGAGCTCGAAGCCCTGCGACGGGAGATGGTGTCCCTGCTTTCCGAGCTCCGCCGGGCGGACTCCCCGGAAGCCCGGGCCGCGCTGCTCGCTGCCATCGCCCGCGCCCAGCAGCGCATGGAGGAACTCGCCGCCCGCCTGGCGGCGATGTCCGAGGATGTGCCGTCGGACTTCGTCAATACCGACGCGCTCCCGAGCGAAGAGGCGAAGGACGCCCTGACGAGCCTCGCCGAGGCCGTCGCGGCCGGCGACCTCGATGCGGCCGAGGCCCAACTCAGAGAACTCGAACGCCGCATCGACCAAATCGCGGCGATGCTCGGGGGCGGCATGGAGGGGTTCATGGAGGAGCGCTTCGGCCCCCGGGAACGCGCGATGGCCGAGGCCCTCGACGCCCTCGCCGGCCTCGAAGCGGAGCAAGGGCAACTTGCTCGAAATAGCGCCGACGTGCGCCGGGGTGCCGCCGAACGCGCCCTCGAAGAGGGCGGCGGGGCAACTCAGGACGAGGCAGCGCGCCTCGGGCGCCACGCCCGGGAGGTCGGCGAAGCCCTCGATGCGGTGGCCGAAGGTGCGCGCGGTGTCGCCGATGGAGACGCCCTCGAACGAGCCCGGCAGCGTGTCCGCGACGTTGCCGATGCCCTCGAAACCGAGGACCTCGGCGAAGCCCGGCGCATGGCGAACGAAGCCGCCCTGGACGTCGAGGACCTCTCCCGGGACCTCGAGATTTCGGCTCTGATGTTCCCGGGACGTGACGGGCAGACGGCAGCCGCGGCCGGCCGAGCCCGGGCGGCGGCCGAGGACCTCGGCGACCTGCGCCACGAACTCGACCGCGCCATCCCCCGAGTATCGGAGTTCGTCGACGAGCGGGGCCGACGGCAGATGCGCGACGACGTCTCGGTCCAGAACCGCGCGATGTCCGCCGCCGAGGCGCTCGCGGAACAGTTCGAGGACGGGCCCGAGGGCAGTCCCCTCTCCCCCGACGCGGCCCGAGGACTGCGCGAAGCACGGGACGCCATGGAACGGGGCCGGGCCGGCCTCGGCCAGGGCGACCCGATCGAAGCCTCCCGCGCTCAAGAAGAAGCCGCCCGACGTCTCACCGAACTCCGGGAAGAGCTCGAACAAGAACAACAGGAGCAGAGCGGCGGCGGGAGCGGTGACAACGGCGGCGGCGAGAGTTCGGCCCCGGACTTCCGTGAGGCCGTGCAGATCCCTGGGGCCGAGGAGTTCGAAGGCCCGATGGCCCATCGTCGCCGTCTGCTCGACGCGATGCGCGGAGGGGCCCCCAGGGGCTACGAGGAGAGCGTGCGGCGCTACTACGAGGAGCTTCTTCGATGATGGCCCGGGACCGCACTTCGACATCGTGGTGGGTGCTGGGGCTACTCTCGTCTTGGGCCATGCTCTGCGCATTCCCGGGCCCGGCCCAGGCGATGCCCCCGGGAGCAATGGGGCAAAAGACGCGGCAGGCGTGGACCGCCGTGGCCGAGCTTCGTCTCGAGACGGCTCAACGCCTGATCGACGAGGTCACCCGGGCCTACCCCGACGACGCCGACGTGCTCGACATCCTCGCCCACGTGCATTTCAACGAGGGCCGCTACGCCGAAGCAGTCCTCGCAATCGATCGCGCGGTTGCGGCGATGCCCACCGACCTGCGGCGCCAGACCGCCGCCTTGATGCACTCGACCAAGGCCGCCACCGACGGGATGGTCGAAACCAGATCGGCGGACGGCCGCTTCGTCGTCTCCTACGCCCCGGGCCGCGACGCGGTGCTCGCCCCCTACGCCCTCGAGGCGATGGCCGCCGCCGACTCCCGGCTGCACCGCATCCTGGGCATCCGGGTCCCGGGCCCGGTACGCCTCGAGATTTACCCGTCGAGCGCGGCCCTCGCGTCCGTCTCCTCGCTCACCGTCGAAGAGATCGAGACCACCGGGACCATCGCCCTGTGCAAGTGGGATCGATTGATGGTCACCACTCCCCGGGCCCTGGTCCGCGGCTATCCGTGGATGGACACCATCGCCCACGAGTACGTGCACCTGGTCCTCGCCCGGGCCTCGAAGGACCACGCCCCGGTGTGGTTTCAGGAGGGCATGGCGAAGTTCCTCGAGCGCACCTGGCGCGGTGAGGCGCCGAGCGCCCACGTCGACCCGGCGGTGCAAGCCATCGTTTCGCGCAGGCTCGCCGATGACTCGCTCATCCCCTTCGACCAATTGCACCCGTCCATCGCTCGCTTGCCCTCGCAGGAAGACGCGGCCCTCGCCTTCGCTCAGGTCGCCACCTTCATCGAGACCTTTCACCGACGCTTCGGTGACCGGGGCCTTCGGGACGCCGTCGGCCGAATCGCGAATGCCGAAGACGCCCGGGATGCCCTCTCCTCCGTCGCCGGAGAGACATTCACTCGCCTCGAGGGGGCCTGGCGCGCGGACCTGGGCCGGCGGCAAGCCCCATCGGCGGCCGATGTACCCCGGATGCTGGGCATGCGATTTCGCCACGGCACGGGCCCCGTGGACGAGGCACGAGAGGTCGACGACGATGCCCGGCGCTTCTTTCGCCTCGGCAACCTGCTCTTCGACCGGGGCCGCCCCCGGGCGGCGTCGGTCGAATACGAAAAGGCCCACCGGGCGGCCCCGGACGACCCCATCGTCGCCTCACGCCTCGCTCGGGCTGCCCTCCAGGGCGGCCGCGCCTCGGTGGCGATCGAGGCTCTCGCGCCTCTCCGGGAGCGATATCCGGACCATGCTCCGCTCCGCGCCCTCCTCGGCTCGGCCTACGTCGCCGAGGGCAACCTCCCGGCGGCACGGGTAGAACTCCAGGAAGCGCTGCGATTGAACCCCTTCGACCCCGAACCGCACTGCGGTTTGGCCGAGGCGGCCGAAGGGGACGCCGAGCGAATGCGAGAAGCGAACGTGTGCCGCCGCCTCGGAGGCGCCGTCGTCCCTTGACGGCGCGGCCTCGGCCGCTGAGAGTCTCGCGGTTCGCCCGACTCCCCTCGCCCTAGCCCAGGATCCGCATGACCCCCATGACGCCCACCCGCATCGCATCGATCCTTTTCATTCTGGCTGCCGCCCTGCCCATGTACGCCTGCGGTGGAGCCACCGCGGACACCGAAACCACGGCCGCAGGCGCCGACGGAGAACAATACGCGATTCGCATCCACCGGCCGTTCGTCGACGGTCAGCACCTCGCCATAGAGGTGGACGCTCACCAAATCATCGAAGCCACCATCGAAGGCGACGAAGAAGAGGTCGCCGGCATTACGGAGGAGCTGCGCTGTCACCTCGAGGCCCAGGTCACGTTCCACGAAACCACCGAGGACGGCCGGGCGGCCCACGCGACGCTGCTCATCAACAACTTCAGCGACCCCGAGGACGGCGCGGCGATCATCGAAGCCGGCACCTCGATCGACGTGAGTCGAGACGGCGACGACCTAGTCCTCGCCGTCGAGGACGGCGAGCTCACCGAAGACCAGGCGTCCCTGCTCTTGCTGGCGATTCCCCTCGAGCGCCCCGGCTCCCGCCTCGGCGACGAGCTCTTCGGCACCGACGCCCCCCGGGCCATCAACGACAGCTGGGAGCTCAACCGCGAATACCTGGTCCAGGACATCGCCGACGATGGCCTGCACGTCACCGAGACGAACGTGACCGGGGAGACGCGCCTCGAGAGCGTGAGCGCCTGCGGCGATGGGCAGTGCCTGCACCTCGTCGCGAACATCAGCGCCACCCAGGGCATCATGGCCGAGCTCGCCGACGCCGCCGAGTTCGAAGAGGGACAGATCAACGCCATCGTGCGCCTCGAGGTCCCCGTCGACGACAGCTCCCCGGTGGTCTCCGAAGAGGCGACGGTGACCGGGCAGTTCACGGCGCGTTTCGAGTCCGAGGAGGTAACGGTAGTTCGTAATCTCTCGTTCAGCCGGATGCGCCACGCGCGCTACACCGTCGTCGCGGAGTGATTCACGGAGCCCAGACGGGCTTGGGGGACGCGGCAATTAGCCCGGGCCCCACTCTGACGCGGCTGCTCCTCGGCATCTTCGTGGTAGCGGCGGTCCTGTGCGTCGGGAGTAGCGCCGACGCCC